>CAMWZE010000168.1 GCA_947178685.1 uncultured Porphyromonadaceae bacterium | reverse complement strand
GCAGTGCTCGATACGTTAAGACCGGCCACTTTACCGGTGAGCATCTCCATAGGGTTGTTCATGGCACCCTGAGCGAAATCATCGCGATTAACCTGCACGATTGAGCTTGACACCTCTTTACGGCTCAACGTACCATAACCAACCACAACAACTTCATCAAGAAGCTCGCTGTCTTCGTGCATGACCACATCAATTTTGGTCTGGCCGTTCACCGGCATCTCTACAGCCTGGAAACCCACATAACTGAATATAAGCGTAGCTCCCGACGGGACATCCTTAAGCGTGTAGGCTCCATCAAGATCGGTCATAGTGCCATGCTTCTGATTGTCTTTGACCGAAACGCTGACGCCGATCAAGACATCACCGGTTGGATCGGAAACTGTGCCGGAAACGGTTATCGTCTGCGCCGAGACAAAGGGGGCAGCGATAAGAGCTATCACCCAGAGCATCGCCAGAGTGAAGACTCGTAAATTCCATGGTTTTCTGTTCATTTTAAGTATTGATTTAATTGTGATGATGACAATGGTTAGATTGTGCTTCTTTAACAAAACTTTGCAAATTTCGCCATCCTTTTATATAAAGGCAAGTGCCTCAAACAAAAATCAAAACTTATCTAAACAACAAACTATTTATAACCAACAGTTTAGATTATTACAGCGCCCCAAAATTTCAATATATATTCCGCATATTTCAAGGCTTTTCAACTCAAATTCCTCACCTCATTTTCAAAGGTTTCGGGGTTGAGGGCCCGCTTTTTCATTTTAGAGCGGTAAGTATAGACCGTAGATATGGAGCACCTTAGGAATTCAGCGATTTTGGCGTTGTCTTCTATCCCGATCCTGATAAGGGCAAAGAGACGAAGTTCAGTGTTGAGGAGCTCACCTGACTTAAGCACAATCTGCTCGTCGGGAGAAAGCAACGCATTGAATTTTTTCACGAAAGAGGGATATATATTAAGAATCGCCTCATCAAATTTAAGATAAAAGTTTTTCAACAGCTGGTCTGACATCTCGGTAGACTCAAGCTTCTTCTGCAGTGTTGCGAGATTACCTCTTTGCGCAGCCAAATTTCGAAGTGTCTTCTGATAATGAAGAAGTGAAGATATGGCTGAAGAACAATATTCCATGAATAGTCCGGTGTATTGTTCTTTAGTACGATTGTATTCTGCAAGCTCAATATTCTGGTGAGCCAATTCCGAGTTGGCACTCTTGAGCTGCTCTGATATACGGCTCAACTCCTCATTTTTCCCTTCAAGCACATGGTTGGAGGTCTTGAGCATCTCCGACATCTCGCTCAATTCCACATTCTTGCCTGTCAACTCATCATTGGTCTCCTTGAGCTGCTCCGACATTTTACTCAGTTCCTCATTTGCCAGGCAAGCCTTATCCTTAGCCTTACGAACACTCCGGATCTGCTTGAGAATAAATATGATTGTAATAAGCAGAATCACAGATAACACACTGCTCACCCACACCATTCTCCGTAAGCGATGTGTAAGATCGTTCTGCATAGCGGTGTAGGCATCGTCTATCACCGGGAGAATCTTGGTTGACTGAGCGTTACGCATCAATGAGGAATAGAAGTTGGCATCGCTGATGCTCTTTTTGAGATAGCGGTTAGCCCGCTCCACATCGCCATCTTCAAACAAGACTGTTGCCACCTCACGGAACGACATATTTTCTTTTACCGCACCCTTGACATCAGAGATAGCACTCTTCACAAGATAACGCTTATAGTCATCAGCCATTCCGGCCTCCTTATATATATATGCCAACACTGAAGCAAGTATGGAATATTCTCTCGTGCCTGATTCATATTCCCCGAGATGATCTGTCAAAACCTTTATCGCATTATCGGAGTGGCCGTTTCGCGCACTCTCCGCCATCACAAATACCATATGGTTGAACGATTCCTGTGGAATCACCCTATTTAAAGAATCACTGTAAGCCGATCTTTTCTCCTCATAGAGCCGCGAAGTCTCATGTTCACTCGTATATTCGCTCAGATATTGATAGATAGCGCAGTAAGTGGAGTAGTAAGCTTCCAAAAGTGATGAATCAAGTGAGTCTCTCGGAATGGACTGTATTGTAGCAAGTGCATCAGCAAATAAGCCGGCATGACCATAAACATCGGCTCTCCTTATCATCAATCGTGTATATTCTCCGGGTATAGATTTAACAGCCGGACGACTCAGATTATAGCTAATATAATAAAGGGCTGAATCAGCATTATATGCATTATATTCATCAATTATTTTATCAATCAATGTCGTGCGATGAAATTTGTCGCCACTTAAATCATATTCTCGTTTATATGCCATTATCCTGGCGTTCTTCTGAGCCTCATACTCACCGCTTCGGGCAATCTCAGCATCAAGTTCTGAATATAGAGCATTTAGTCCGGAGTCACTATCCGTATGGGAATTATTACATGAAAACAGACTGCAGAATAGTGAAACGATTCCTGAAAGTATTAAGAGATTCAGTTTCATTTAGGTTAACAGATTTTAAGATATATACAAATCCGGATGTATCCGAAGTCATGGCAATGACTAAATGATACAACCGGATTCGCAAAATTAATAATAAATCTCTCTTAAACCAAATCTTCAGGAATGTTGAGTTTACCTAATTTTATTTTTGAACCTAAGTATGCGTCATAATAATGATATAATTTATTGTTGACACATACTGCCCAATCTTTTTACCATATATGCTATTTCATTCCTTTACAAATACTGCGGCATCCAATGCCGGGAGCGTGAACGCCGGATCTGATGATAAATCTACAGTTGCTCCACTCAGCACGTCTCTATATTTACCTTCGGGCAGACCGGCCGGAATCTTGAAGCTCTTTTCCTCATCGCCGAAATTGAGCATCACTACCATATTTTCATCGCCTGAAGTGCGCTTGTAAGCATACACCGTAGCATCTTCAGTGGTAGACAGATTGGTAAGAGTGGCATTGTCATCGCCTGTGCGCAACACCGGTTGTGTGTGCTTCAGATGTGTAAGTGTCTTTATCAGCGCTGTCATGGTAGTGTCAGGACGGCTCCAGTCTATCGGAGTTTTCTCTGCGAGCGATACTCTTCCACCGGATTTATACTGAATCTCCTGTCCGTTGTATATCAAGGGCATACCATATACCGTAAACTGCAATACTGTAAGAGGTTTCAGATATTTATGATAAACTATATCCTCGCTTCCGCCTTGATCCTGAAGCACATCGTGGTTTACAAGATATACCATACGGGATCTTCCCTTATAGGGATTGGTGATAGTGTCGTCAGGAGCTTTCGACTCTCCGTCGGTGAGGCCGGTGTTTGCCAGCTTCTCGCAAGCATAACGGAGTTTTCCAAGATCCATTACGTAGTCTTGGGCAAAGTGCTTGAGCACCTTTTCCTGGAAGTCCCAACAGTAATTATAGTCGAAATAGCCGTTTTTCATCAACGATGGCTTAGATGAATCTTCTGCCAGCCATGCCACCCTTTTCCCATTCTTAAGGACCCTCTCAGAGGCTTTTCGCCATAATTCAGGTGATGGGCCGGAAGCATAGTCGCATCGGAAACCATCGATATCAAAATTATCTACCCAATACTGCATACTCCTGACCATCTCATCCTGCATGGCCTCATTGTCGCGGTCAAGCTCGTAGACATCTTTCCACAAGCCCCCGAAAGGATGTACGAAATCACCGTCTTTCTTCGTATAGAACTCCGGATTAGAGCTCACCCATACGTTGTCCATAGCCGTGTGGTTGCCTACCCAGTCAAACCATATCTCCATTCCATTGTCGTGGATGGTCTTCACAAGGTCGCGCAAATCCTGTTCCGTGCCGTTGTCAGGATCTATGGCTGTGTAGTTTTTAATGGCATAAGGACTTGAGTAGTTACCCCATTTCCCTGTATCGCCCAGTTCATATATCGGCATAAGCCATACCACGTCTACTCCCAGGTCTTTCAAGCGTGGAATCTGTGCCTCCACCCCTTTCAGATTACCTTCGGGTGAAAAGTTTCTTACAAAAACCTCATAGATTACTCTGTTCTCCGGAGTATGCTCTTCGGCATCGATATGCTTGGTATTAACGCTACATGATGCACCGATAGCCCCAATAATAAGTGCGGATAAAAATCTGCTTATACGAAATCCCATATTCTTGTTGATTGAGTGATTCATGAATTGTGGAATCCGTCCGATCCAATATCAGTCGAATTCCACAAGCAAAGATACAGCTTTATACCACACCCCTTTTTGTCATCACATAAAAATCATAATATTTCAACACCTTATCATTTGATAATAAGTAATCTATATTTCAAAGTTTCTAACTAAGATTAAACATCGATCAGAGGTTATCTGTGGTCTCAACATGCTCCTGAATCCCTTCGACCACATTAACCTTTACCTTCCTACCTCCGGAAAACCGCCATGTCAGTGATGTTGAATCATGATAATCAAATATGGCGACACACGGGGAGGGATGGGAAATATTCATCCTGATGAGACGTTTATAAATGTAGTTGAGTCTGTGGTATGATATTGATTTATGACGCAGACCTTGAAATTAAGGCATATGATAATTCTGATTGCAGAGTCGAAGACAATGGAGAAAACGGAGCATGAGATCAGCTCCGAATGTTATGACAGTCACCGTCCATTTGGTGAGAAGGAGGCGGCCGAAATCATGGCACATATTCGCGATATGGCTGTTAGCGATCTCTCAGCGGCCATTAAGATAAGCGCGGATATGGCTGCTCGACTCCGGCAAATGGCATATGAATTTCCTAATAAAAGCATGGGAATGAAAGCTATCTGTGCTTTTACAGGAGTCGTGTTCCGTAATCTTGACTATAATTAACTCTCAAAGGATGATCAGGAATGGGCTCAACAGAATGTACG
>CAMWZE010000167.1 GCA_947178685.1 uncultured Porphyromonadaceae bacterium | reverse complement strand
GGATAGGGGGGCAGTGGTTGCTTGAGGCTTTGGAACCTCAATTGCCGGATTATTGATGCCTTTGATGTAGCGTTCAGCAATTTGCACACGCCGTCTGTTGTCGGTGTCGAGGTGGCGTAGCTTCACCCGCAGTATCGCCGCCTGGATTTCATCAAGGCGTGAGTTGCGCCCTTTGTAGTCGAATATATATTTTTGTGAGGAACCGTAGTTGGCAAGCGTGCGGATTGTTTGGGCAAGCTCGGGATCGGAGGTGGTGACGCAACCGCCATCGCCGAGCGCACCAAGATTTTTACCCGGATAGAAGCTGTGGCCCGCGGCATCGCCGAGCGATCCGGTGTGTTGACCTCTCCATATGCAGCCGTGAGCTTGTGCATTGTCTTCTATAAGTTTAAGGGAATGTCGGCGACATATCTCGCCTATTTCAGAGGTATAGGCACAACGACCGTAAAGATGAACGATCATGATACCTTTTGTGCGTGATGTTATGGCTTCCTCGATACGGTTGGGGTCGATCTGGAGAGTGGCGGGATCGGGCTCTACGAGCACGGGGATAAGACCGTTATCAGAGATTGCGAGGATAGAGGCGATATATGTGTTGGAGGGCACGATTATCTCGTCGCCGGGACTCATTACTCCCATTTCGATGTAGGCACGCAGTATGAGCGTGAGAGCATCAAGCCCGTTTGCACAGCCTATGGCGTGGGAGGTGCCGATATAGGAAGCGTAGTCTTTTTCAAACTCCTTGACCTCTTGGCCAAGCAGGTACCAGCCGGAAGATATGACCCTATGAACCGCTTCATCTATCTCAGTGGAATATTGTTGATTTATCTTCTGAAGATCAAGGAATTTAATCATATTATAAAATTTATTATAATTACAGGGGAATGGAGTATGTGTCGTAGACTATGGCTCTTGCACCGAAGCCCTCTTTCTGATAAATGAGACTTTCGTTGAGCAGTCGCCCCGAGTCTTCGTTGGATGTGCCGAAGTCGAAGAATGGAGTGCCGGCATATTCGGATGTCAACAGATGGTGGAACAGGAGATCGAGAGCGTGAAGTTCTTTCCCCCGGGGGGTGGCGGATATGTATTGCACATGTGCCACGCGGGGACTTGCGTAGACCACGACTCCTGCCAGCATCTCGCCATCCTTGTGGGCAGTGTGAAGACGTATTTCGGAGGGGAACAGTGATTTAAGACGAATAATCTCATCTAATGTATGCACGGGAGAGGCTCCGTATCGCTCCTTGAGATTTGCAGTGAGTATGTTCCAGAATATGGCGAAATCGTTAGATTCCTCTGTTGCTATTCCGGCTTCGGCCGCTTTCCGTATACCGGCTTTGCGTATGTTGCGCGGCTTAAGAGGACGGGCGGTGTCGATTACTGCCGCTACGTTTCTGGCCTCGATGCGGGCATCCATACGGAAGAGGGCATACAGGTCTTCCTCCGTGGGGATGAGATGATAAATATGTGGCACCGGCTTATAAATGAACTCTGTAGCTCCGAGATCACGCAGATAGGTGCGGATAAGCTGCATTATCTGAAGCACTTCGGCAGTGGTGCCCTTGTTGTTGAGGAGCAGTCCGCCATAGGTAAGGCCTGCATGGGAGGAGAAGCGGGTGCCGTTGAATGTGGCCGGAAGGAGGGCATGCAGCTTGTCGTCACGGTATATCATGAGTGAGGAGTCGGGAAATCTGTCGGCATGATATTCGAGATAGTCACGCCGATGAAGAAAGGTTGCGTTGCGTGAGGCGGCGACAAATGTGTCCCATTCCCTCTTCCGGGCGGGGGTGTAGCGGGTGATGGTGAAATCAGCCATTTGCAGCTCGGTTCTTGAGGGTGATGAAGTCGGAATATTCTCGGATGTAGTCGGTCTCGTCGTAGGGAGCGGAAGCGAGTACCATGCAGACGGCACCTGAGGAGAAATCCTCAAGAGACGCCCATATGCCCGGCACCACGAGCAGACCTTTGTAGGGACGGTTGAGTATGAAAGTGCGTTTCACATCGCCGTCGTCGACTGTGACGGAAAAACTGCCGCTGACGGCCACAATGAGCTGATAAAGGGAGTGGTGGGCGTGGGCGCCTCGTCCGATGCCTCCGGGGACATCGTAGAGGTAGAATATACGGGCCACATCGAATGGCAGGGACTGGCCGTTTTCTACCACGGTGAGGTTGCCTCGGCGGTCGCTGTGATGGCGGCTGAGTTCTATGATGGAGCAGTCGTAGACGGTGGATGGGTTCATTGCGCGGAGTGCTTGTAGAGTATGAAATCGTCGTGGGTGTAGATATAGTCGTCGGGATCGTAGGGGGTGGAGGCTACGATGAGGGCCAGGGAGTTGGTGGAGAAGTTGGTGAGGGTTCTCCATGTGCCGGAGGGTACGTAGAGGCCATAGTAGGAGCGATTGAGCGGGAATGTGCGCTGCTCGTGGCCGTCGTCGGTGATGACGTCGAAGCTTCCGGAGAGGGCTACGATAAACTCGCAGTTGGTGCGGTAGGCGTGGCCCTCGCGTTCCTCGCCTCCGGGCACGTCGTAGACCCAGTAGACGCGCTTTATGGCGAAGGGTATCTCCTTAAGCTGCTCAACCACCGAGAGATTCCCCCGGTGGTCGAGATAGCGTGGAAGGTTGATGATTTCAGGAGATTTACTGTTCACCATACCATTTTGAATACATGAGATAGTTACGGGCAATTTTCTCGTTCATCTCTTTGGCTTTCTCCGGCTCAACCATCTTGATGAACTTGGCGGGGGTGCCCCCCCATAGCTCGTGGGGACCGATCTTGGTGCGGCTGAGCACCACCGACCCGGCGGCTACAATGGCGCCTTCGCCCACTTCTGCATCGTCCATTACTACGGCTCCCATGCCGATAAGCGCATAGTCGCGCACCTTGGCCCCGTGGATCACCACATTATGGCCGATGGAGACGTCGTCGCCTATCTCGATTGTGGATTTCTGGTAGAGGGTGTGGAGTACGCTGCCGTCCTGGATGTTGACACGGTTGCCGATCCGGATGGAGTTGACGTCGCCACGGAGCACTGTGGAGAACCAGATGCTGCATTCGTCGCCCATGATTACGTCGCCTACGATGACTGCGTTGGCGGCGAGGAAGCAGTCTTTGCCTATCTCTGGGGTAAAGCCCCTTACTGATTGTATGATTGCCATTTTGTGTTTGTATATTTATGCTTTAGCGATTGGAGCGGTTTTCTTTTCGATCCATGCGGCTTCTTCGGCCGACAGGAGCGGAGTGAGGCGGGAGCGCACCTCCTCGTGGTAGGCGTTGAGCCAGTTGATCTCTTCGGGGGTCATGATTCCGGTGTCGAGAAGGGTGGTGTCGAACGGGAAGAGAGTCATGGTGCGGAATTGGAGGAACGGCCCGAACTCAGTGGTTTTCCATGGTTCGCATGCTATGAGATTCTCACAACGTATGCCGTAACGGCCTTCGAGATATAGTCCCGGCTCGTTGCTTGTGACCATACCCGGCTCGAGCACTACGGGATTCTCTTGAGTGCGTATGGACTGGGGACCTTCGTGACAGTTGATGAAGAAGCCCACGCCGTGGCCCGTGCCGTGGAAGTAGGCTTTACCTTCATTCCAGAGATACTGGCGAGCGAGGACGTCAAGCTGCGATCCGCGGGTGCCGGCAGGGAATTTGATGGCGGAGAGGGCTATGTTGCCTTTGAGCACGAGGGTGAAATCGTGGATCTGGTCGGCCGTAGGGGTGCCAAGTGCGACGGTGCGGGTGATGTCGGTTGTGCCTTCGGCATATTGACCGCCGGAATCGACGAGGAGAAGGCCGTTTCCGGTGATTGCCACATCGGTTTCGGCTGTAGGCTCATAGTGGGGGAGAGCTGCATGTTCGTTCCATCCGATGATGGGGGCGAAACTTTCATCCACACAGGAGGGGTCGGCGAGACGAAGTGCGCGGAGCTCTTTGCAAAGGCTCATCTCCGTAAGTTTGCCGGAGGGGTAGTTCTGCTCCACATACATGAAGAATTTTGTGAGGGCCACGCCATCTTTCTCCATAGCCTTCTCGAGATTGGCGAGCATAGTTTGGTTTTTGATGCTCTTTAGCCGTGAAATGCCGTCGCCGCCGAAAACGGGAGTGCAGTCGATCTTGTCGTATATACCACGAGCTGTCTTTTCCGGATCGAGGAGGAGGCGAACATCTTTCGGTAGAGAGGCCACGAAGTCGAGCACACCTTCGTAGGGCTTCACCTCGAAATTGTATTTTTTGAGGTGGGCGGCAGCTTCCTCGGTGAGTTTGTCGGCGTCAACGAAAATTACACGTTCCGAGGGAGAGATGTAGAGGAATGCCAGATACATGGGGGAATAAGGTATGTCGTTGGCGGCACGGAGGTTGGTAGCCCATGCAATGTCGTCGAGCGCGGAGAGCAGCACGGCGTTGGCAAGTTCCGATTTCACCTGGTTGAGGATATCCTCTACCTTTGAGTTTACATCCTGTCCGACAATGGTTTCGTCGTGGACGAATATTTTATTTTTGGGCCGCTCGGGACGTTCGGGATAAATCTCATCGAATGGGGTGAAATTATCGTCGAGTTTCATATTGTTGTCGTTGAGCTCCTGTTCGAGACGCTGTGCGTAGGCGATGGAGAATGTCATTCCGTCGATACCTACGGTCTGTCCGGCATTGAGGTGCTCCACGAGCCAGTCGATCAGGTTTACGGCGTTTGGTCCGTCTTCCGGCATCATGGAGAAACCGGTGCCTTTGAGCTGTTCTGTAGCCTGGATGAAGTAGCGGTTGTCGGTCCAGACAAAAGCCTGGTCTTTGGTTACGACGGCGGTTCCGCTTGTGCCGTTTTCGCTTGCGAAACCGGTGAGCCATTCACGTCCTCTCCAGTGAGCGGGATGTAGCTCCGACTGATGAGGAGCGGTGCTTGAGATAACGGCGGCATCGATG
>CAMWZE010000166.1 GCA_947178685.1 uncultured Porphyromonadaceae bacterium | reverse complement strand
GCAGTCTGGGCTCCATGGTACACTTTACATACGATACTTACGGGACTGATAGACCAATCTGTATATACCGACAATTCCGAAGCACTCGATGTGGCCGATAAAATGGGCAAATGGGCTGCCGGAAAACTCGCAGGTATTGATGAACCCACCAGTCTGAAAATGTTGCGTAATGAATTTGGAGGTATAAATGAATCCTTCTACAATCTCTACGCCATCACCGCCAATCACGATTTCTTAAGGGTGGCTGAGTTTTTCTATCATCCGGATGTGATCGATCCGCTGAAAGCCGGAAATGCCGATCTCGGCACCAAGCATACCAACACATTCATCCCCAAAGTGCTTGGTGAGATGAGACGCTATGAACTTACAGGTGAGCAGCCATCGCTTCGACTAAGCCGCTTCTTCTGGGATGAGATGCTTGCCCACCACACATTCGCTCCCGGATGTTCAAGCGACAAGGAGCATTATTTCAACCCGGAGGAGTTCTCGAAACATATTTCCGGCTACACTGGCGAGACTTGCTGCACCTACAATATGCTCAAACTCTCACGCCATCTTTTCTGCCACGAGCCGGAGGCTCACATAATGGATTATTATGAGCGTGCCCTCTATAACCATATTCTCGGACAACAGGATCCATCTACCGGAATGGTGGCATATTTCCTTCCGCTTGCCACCGGCACCCACCGCGTCTACTCTACACCCGAAAATTCCTTTTGGTGCTGTGTGGGGAGTGGCTTTGAGAACCATTCAAAATATGGTGAACAGATCTACTCCAAGATGCCTGACGGATTGCTTGTGAATCTATTCATACCCTCACAACTCAATTGGAGTGACAAGGGACTCTCTGTCACTCAGACCACACAGTTCCCGGCTGCTCCATCAACCCATCTGAAAGTCGGCACTGATAAGCCCGTCAGAACTTCTATCAGCATCAGAAAACCTGAATGGTCAAGGAAAATGGAGATTAAAGTCAACGGTAAGAAAGTGAATTCAAAGACGGGAAAGGATGGTTACATTGCAATTGACCGTACATGGAATAACGGCGATGAGGTGAGTGTTGACTTCGACATGCAGCTCACATTTGAGGCGGCACCTGATGCCTCCGGACTCGGTGTGTTGCTCTATGGTCCCGTTGTAATGGCCGCCCGTCTCGGGACGGAAGGGATGGAATCTCCGGCTCCCGACAGTGATCCAAAGAAGTATAACGATTACTATACCTATGATTACCATATACCTGCCGGTCTTCCTGCAGAAGTTGATGTGAAATCATTACGTCAGACGGGTCCATTGACTTTCACTACTCCTGACGGACTGAGATTTGAGCCTCTATATGACATCCATCGAGAGCGTTACGGAGTCTACTGGCGTATGAAATGAGAGGTTACGGAAAAAATGAGGCAATCCCGGATTGCTTCATTTTTTTTGTCGAGTCTGTAATATGTAAATTCGGGTTGCGTTTCTAATTTGTCATGGGGTATGAAGCCCTGTTGTGCTCCATTGGATATGTCACGACAGATGGATATGTCACGACAGACGATAGGGTGCAACGGCTTGTGAAATACATGACGATGGCCTATATGTGACGAAGGACAGTGTAAGATATATGATAGTGGAAAGATACATCACATCGGAAATGCTTTATTGGGTTCTGGGAGCCGTGGCTTTTGTCGCGGTGATTGTCATCGTCGCTATAGTGAAATGGAAAAGCGGTTGGAAACTCCGGAAAGGGAAGAACGGGGAGAAAATGGTGGCCGATGAACTGAAACGGCGCAAGAGGAAAGACACCATAGTGTTCAACGATGTCATCCTCCCTACATCTACCGGGCGCACTTCACAGATCGACCATATAGTTCTGTCAACACGCGGCGTTTTCGTAATAGAAACCAAAAGCCACGCCGGTGGTGTCTACGGTAGCGAACACTCGCAATATTGGACCCAATGCCTGGGTTCCCAACGCCGGCGTGTATACAATCCGTTGCTTCAGAATAATGCACATATTCGCACTCTCCAACGCATCATCACTGATGTCGACAAGCAGCTTTTCACCTCCATGATTGTGTTTACAGAGGCATCGCGTGTGAGCGTAAAAGCCGATGACATCGTAATCCCCCGCAGCATACTTCCCGACCGTCACATACGGCGCACGTTCATCCCCTCCGAACGACGTAAGCGTCGCTGGTGGTGGCCCTGGGGTGAGGTAAGGCTCGATGAGGCAAATATCGTGACCCCGCTCAACGGTCTGGTCGCAGAGATCAACCGTAGGCCAAAGGTGCTCGACCGCGACGAAATACGAGAGATTGCCGATGCTATCGCTGAGAAGGCTTTGACGGGAAAGGATGCTGAGCGCATGCACACCGCCTACGCCAAAGACACCGCTAAACAAGTGAACCGCAGCATCAGGCAGGGTAACTGCCCGCGCTGCGGTTCCTGGCTGGTGGTGATGAAGGGCGACAGAGGTGAATTCCTCAGTTGTTCCAACTATCCGCAATGTCGGTTCACATCCCGTCTTGACCCCTGACAACACCATGATTCCGGATCATACCGTAGTCCCTGAAAAACACCGCGATCCGGAATCATACCGTAGTCCCTAATCACACCCTCATCCCTGAAAAACCCCCAAGGTTTAAATCACTTCATATATCGGGAGAAGAACTTCCAGATAATCTCCTCCGTAGGAAGATCTTTCGCTCCCCAGCTATGCTTGCCCCCTTCAATCTCATAGAGCTCCACATCATATCCCGATTTGCCACCGGAATAGAGGGTGTGCTTCACGAGTCGTTCCGGGTCTTTGAGCGTCGGCATTGAGTCAGTGGCCGTCGTAGTGCATCCGTTACTTTTTACCACTCGTGCCACCGCCTCCGGCACAGGGAGATACTTTCCCCATCCTCCGTCGTTGGAGGGGTCACCCTCCCAGCGAGACGTGCGGTCGGCATTGCCATGTATCTCCATAAACGGAACAGGCTCACAAGCCGGATACTCGTCATAAAGCCATTCGAAGGCCAGGCCCGCCACTGAAGCGTAGGCCTTGAACAAGCCGGGAGTGGTGAAGGCAAGTTGATAGCAGAGGTCACCACCGTTCGACATTCCGGCCATGAACACATTGTCACGGCTGAGATTGAAGCGTCCGGTCACCTCCTCAAGTAGCTTGCCGAAGAAATCACCTTCATCTATTTTCATCGACTCCTGTGGCGGATAACCCACTTTCCAGCCATCCTTCCCGCGAGAGTCGGGCGATCCGTCGGGGTAGCACACTGCGAATCCGTAAGTGTCCGCCACCGCGTTGAGGGCGGGGAGCCAACGCTTCGATGAGCCATACCCGTGGGTGTACACCACCAGCGGAGCGTCAGGCTTCAGATCGGCGGGTAGATACATGCGATATGTGCGCACAGTGTCGCCATATGCGAAGCTATATTTAGAGGGGAGTTCCTTATCCTTATCTTGGGCATATGTGCAGAAGGGAAGGAACAGAATCAGTAATGAAAGAAAAAGAGTTCTCATTATAGTTGTGTTTGTGGGGATGGTTGATAAAATTGTAATAAGGCCGGCAGACGCATCTGCCGGCCTCTCCAGTTAGTACTCCACTATATGCTACAGGTAATTATTATTCTTTTTTTGCTTCAAGGAGCAGCTTGCCGAACTCCAGTATATTTTTCGCTGTGATTTCAGGCTGAGGATCGGATGAGAGGGCTGTCTCAAGTGTGGTCTCACCCGACAGCACCAGCACACCGAGTGCCCCGGCATTGCGGGCCATAGCCACGTCGGTATAGATTCTGTCGCCACACATGGCTATCTCATCGGCCTCCAGCCCATAGCGGTGACGTATGCCGGAGAGCATGTCGGGATTTGGCTTACCGATCACAAGGTCGGGCTTGCGGCCGGTGGCATACTCGATCGCGCTGCAGAGCGACCCGCAGTCTACCAACACCGTCGGCAGATCAGTGGGACATACCCGGTCGGGATTGGTGGCGATGTAAGGTATCTTCTGCGTCGCGAGCCACGCTGCATGGCAGAGGCGCTCATATTCCAGCGTAGTGTCGAATGCCACCACCAACGCATCGGGCAATGTGTCGGTCTCCACAGGGGCTATCTCGAAACCGGCGGCCTCAAACTCTGCGAGCATGCTGGGAGTGCCGAGCGCGAAGATCTTGCGTACCTCCGGATGGTTGGCCTTCAGGTATTCAATCGTGGCCACCGCCGTGGTATACATATTTTCCGGAGTGGCCTCGATGCCGAGTTTCTCCAGTTTTGCCAGATAGTCCTTTATGCTGCGTGTCGGGTTATTGGTAAGGAATGAATATCCGATTCCGTTGTCGCGAAGCATCTCCAGAAATTCCGGAGTGAAAGGGAATAGGGTGGCACCCATATATATGGTGCCATCCATGTCGAGGGCCACGTGTTTTATTCTCCGGCATTTAGCCATGAGCTCTTCGTGGGTGAGGGGAGAGATGTATGTGTTACATTCAGGTGTGTTCATAATCTTGAGTCTCAGTTTTTGCTTTTTGAGGCGTTTGCATGAAGAGCGTCGATAGCCTTCTGCTCCTCATAGAATTTGTTACTGCGTGCATAACCGTCGCGTGGAGCCTTCCACATAGTCACGAATGTGATGGCGCCGATGATGCCCACTGCGATTATTATGTAGAACACCATGTTCCAGCCCCAGCGGTCGGCCACAATACCGATGCCGATTGCAGAGACGAATGAGCCGAAGTAGCCGAATATGCCGGCAAGACCGTTGGCTGTGGCTGATGCCTCCTTGGTGGCATGGTTGGCTGATGCGATGCCGATGAGTGCCTGGGGACCGTAGATGAAGAAGCCGGCCATGGCGAGCACAACTGTAGAGACGAGTATAGGCAGCTCGGGGAAGAGGATGAATACTGTCATGAAGATTACGGCAAACGCCATGCAGACAAAACACATGCGGTGGGCCTTACCC
>CAMWZE010000165.1 GCA_947178685.1 uncultured Porphyromonadaceae bacterium | reverse complement strand
GATAACCCCGAAAACAAGACTATCACGGTGAAAGAGATGGCCAAGTTCGCGGTGGAGAAAATACCCACCTTGATCTCAGCCACCCGTTTCAACAGTTTCCTCCCGCCTCTCCAAGGTTTCAATAAGACATGGACTGCATTATCCTACCTTCAGGAAATCATCGCCATCCTCTCGGAGATTATCAAGGCCGGAGGTGATGCGTGGCAGAGTCTGTCAAACCTTAGGTTCCGCATTCTTTGTGCCCCGGAAAAGGGATGTACCCAAATACTCAAGCTCTTCTCTTATTCCGACCGCGCAAAAAGCAATCTGCAACGCCGGAGCGAGAAAGACCTTGACCATACGAAAAATATCAAACCTATCGACTGGTTTGAGGAAGTCGGCTTCCGTATCATACTGAACTGGATAAAATATCTATGCGCACTCGGACTCCTGGAGATCGCAATGGAAAATGGTCTGAAGTCTGTCGACGAGGATTCTCTCGCCGGAATGAGATACATCAGGCTTACACCTCTCGGTCTATATGCATTCGGGCTTGCCGACGATTATAAGCAGACCTCCTTGAATGCGAACAATAGTATTGAGTTTGATGCTGAAAACGGAATTATCACCCTCCCTTCAGCCACCTCTCCTTACATCATGTTTCTCTCCACGGTGGCTCGCAAGATAAGTCCCGTACGCTTCGCTATCTCTGTAGACACGATTATAAAGGGATGTCGCACCAAGGCAGATCTCGAAAACCGCATCGCTTCGTTGACGAGTGTGGTGGATATCGAAGCTGAGCCGGGACTCAAACAGATTGTGGATGAGGCCCTTGGACGCACCGACTGCATAGAGCGTGAGGGTGGCTACTCACTCCTGCGGATCCGCAAGCATCTTCCGGAGATAACCCGTCTCATCACCAACAACAAGAGGCTCCGACAGATCGTTTTACCGGCTTCTCGCGGAATGCTGCTGGTAAAGACTGCCAACCTCGACACTTTCTACAATGTATGCGCGGCGGCAGGCTACTTATTGACATAATATTAGGCAGCATCTTGATAACTTAAGGAACTTCGTGATAATTTTTAGGAACCGGCAACAGCTTATCATCAATACATTTCCTTTATTTATATCTCGTTACAAACTTTATCAACAGGTTATTTACAATTGTCAACAACCCTGTAGATAACCTTAATCTTTAATCAGGCTTATCATATTGCTATACAGCATTAAACCTAATTACATTGACAAAAAAAATCGCACACCGGTGCCCGGCGTGCGATTTTTTTCTGTGTAATTTCAAGACATCTTATCATTCATATGCCTCAAATTCGTAGATGCGGGTGGCTCCGGAAGTGGGATCCTGCATAGGCGATGTCACCATTAGCCTGAGATAACGCACGGGAGTGTCGTTTGCAATGCTGCGTCTCATCACATTGGCTTTATTGCCTCTCACATAGTCTATGGTGTGCCAGTCTTCATTTTCCGAGGCTCGTCCCTCAAGATAGCATACGGAAGTGACATACTCCGGATTCTCCAAGGCGGCATTCACCAATTTCCAGCCTTTCAGGGAGCGCGGTGTGTTGAGATCGAATTCCACCCATGAGGGCACTCCCGCCACATCACACCATTTTGTATTCTCATCGCCGTCAACCAAAAATTCCGGACGTTCTGCGTTATTCACAAAACCTGAACATCCTTTTATCATATCGGCAGTGAGGATGTTGACACCACCCGCCTCATCTGTCATCTCGTGTGAGCCGGCACGATTGGCAGTCTTATACTGAACTGTGGCCGGAGTCACGGCAGGCGACTCCTCCTGCGACACGGTCATTGCGAAAACTGCCACATCAGGATTATCCGGCAGGGTCACCTCATTAATGCCATCAGGAAGATCCATTGCGTAATGATACATATAGGTGTATTCATACGGTTCATCTTCCATCGATGAGTGGCGGTGGGTGCCCACAAAGGCCACATCTTGCGGAAGAAGATATCCCTCTGTGTGGCCGTCATGACCCCACTGGCCCACAAAACCGGTGTAGGAAGGCACTGTCATCACCATCTCTTTCTTGCCCAGATCAAACCGGGCCTCAGTGCTCCCCTCCTCTTTTGCCGCAGAAGCAAGAAGATGCAGCTTGCGACCCTTTCCGGTCGGCAACGCCACTGTCTGACCTTTGGCAGTCATCACATTCTTCTCCTCACGCGGAGAGAGTTTGAACTCTATACCATTGTATACTATTGTCTCCGGCACAAGTTCCGCCGCAAAGGAATACCCCTGGGAGAAATCTCCGTTATGTCGGAATTCATTCCAGGTCATACCCTTCTTGTCGTAGCTTAGAGCCAACGGCTCCTGATTGATTGTATTGGCGGTAGACTCACCGGCAAACCTTACACGTAGAGTCTGCAGACCATTCGCTTTCAAATCTACATTCACCGAATTGCCGTTTGAGGGAATCGGCTTAAGGTTCTTCTCCGTGCCATCGGTAAGAATAGCGGCCACAACAGGACGGTCAAACACGATGTTGGCATTGCCGGCTTTTCCGGCTGTCTCATAGAGACGCACGATGTAGCCGTCGCCATCCTCAGCACCCTTGAGGGCCTTCACTGCCACATTCGGTGCGTCGGTCTTCACGAATGAAAGCAACTTACCTTCACCTTTATGCTTGTCGGCTGTGAAGGCCTTGATCTTCTGGTTCAGGCGGGCGGCTCTTGATCCGGCCTTAACTCTGTCGAGACTGCCATTATGTGCGGCCAATGAGTATGTAAACTCATGATGGCCGAAATCCTGATGATCCTGATAAGTATAGCCTCGGCCGGTCTTCGGGGTATGCAGAAGAGTGAGTCGTAACGTATTATCGTTCGGTTTATCCCATCCATATTTGGAATCATTTATCACAGTCACACCGAAATCGCCTGAACGGTCGCTGAGATCAGCCCATTGCTGAGCAGGCACCTCATAAGCCGTAAGTGTGTTGTTGCCTCTCTCAGCCACCCCGACACCGGATCGTATACCGCTTTCTCGTTAGAAGCACTCAAGGGGAACTCCGCCTTGAGAAGAGCGTTGGTTGTGGCCCAGTCAATCACGTTGTTGAAATCAATCTGGTCAGCCTTAGCCCCCTCATAAAGAGTGATATTCTGAGTGAATTCAGAATCGCCATATCTCTTTGTCACCTTCACTGTCTTCCGCAGAGGACCATCCTCCACCAACGCTACTGATACATTCTCAGTGATTGATACCGGTTCGGCATCGATGGTGTTTTTCCTTATCTCCCATGCGGGCCAAGAGGTGGATACATTCTCGGGGAATAGAGCAAGACGAATCTTACCGCCATCCTTGACAAGCTCCTTTCCATTGCGCTTGTCAAATACTGATGTAATATCGCCATTTGAATCAAACTTCACGCTGTAGACACTGTTCTCGATTGTGTTCACAGGTTTGTTAATCTCCTTCACATTCCCTTTTCCTCCTAAAGCCACGTCATACACAGCGAAGCTTACGGGAGGAAGTGTAGCCTCGATAAGGATCCTTACGTTCTTACCGTCATAATCGGCTATCTGGGAAGCCACTGCCTTACCATTGTTATCTTTGGCTGTAACTTTTGAAGGACACTGTTTCGCCGGGATAAGGAGCTCAACCACATCTGTCACCTCCTCAGCGAGCGGATTATATAGCACCACCGCCTCTCCACCGGTGCGAGTGTCGAGTTTAGATGCCACCTGCGAAGCGGCATGGTTCATAAGAGCGGCAAACTGCTTAAGGGTAAGGAGCTCGTCGTTCCATGAAAACTCGTAAGCTCTCGGGATACTTGTGCCGGTGAGATCGTCATGAAACTGATGCCATATGAAACGACGCCAGTTTTCGGTGAATGCTTCAGTAGGATACTCGCTTCCGGCATATATCGCCGCCATCACCGCCGCCCTCTCGGCAGCCTCGGCAAGTTGCTCGTTCTGACGGTTATATAGCTTCATGGCCGCTTGTGATGTGTAGCATCCGGTGGAGTGCACGTCAATAAGAAGCTCACCATCGAATACGGGAAGTTCGGGATGTGACTCGTAAGGGAGATAGTCTTTATACAGCCGGTCGCTGGCGGCGCTTATCACCTTCAACGGACCGTTCCCCTTCAGTCCCTTCTCCACAGAGGTTACCGAAGCAATAGTGGGTGATCCACCGGTATCGCCGGTGCCATAATAGCGGTATACGGTATTTAGCGGGCTTTGGGCCGCCAACGCAATCAAGGTAGAGTCGTTTGAGAGATCCACATCATTCCAACGATGATTGTAGTCGAAGCCGTGAGCCATCATGATGCGGGATCCGTCGACACCTTGCCATAATCCCAAATTAAAAGGCACCTTTTTATCACCATAGAAAGGATTGGTGCGCCACTGCAACTTCTGTGATGAGAAGCCGATAAGTCCGCAATGATTAGCGATTGTAGGGAGTGTCCAGCCGAAACCGAAGCAGTCGGGAAGGAATATGTCGGTGCTCTCCACCCCGAATTCATCACGATAGAATTTCTGACCCAACATGATGTTGCGGATCTGCGACTCCACAGAGGGCACAATCACATCGTTGGCATCCCAGGATGCACCTGAAATATGCCAGCGGCCATCTTTGATAGCCTGCTTTACCAATTCATATTCATGAGGGTAATACTCCTTCATCCAATTATACTTCACACCACCTTCAAAGTTGAATATATAATCCGGATATTCCCTGAGCAACAGAAGATTCTGTCGGATAGTCTTGGGAATGAACTCCTTGATTGTGGTCTGGATGTCCCAGTTCCACTGTGTGTCGAGATGAGCGTCAGACACCGCGTAGGCTTTCGGTGTGCTATGGTCTTGTGCCTGCGACGGCAAGCCCGTCACCCCTAACAAAAGCAACGCAGGATACAAATGTTTCATAATAGGTTAATTTAATCATGATTGCGGAAGAATCCAACAATCGTTTGTATTATAT
>CAMWZE010000164.1 GCA_947178685.1 uncultured Porphyromonadaceae bacterium | reverse complement strand
GGTAAGTAAACTTTATGTGTTTGGGTCAGTGCTTACGAGTAAATTCAACGAGGATAGTGCTATTGACTTTTTGTTCGATTTTTGTCCTGAAATAAACTATAATAATTACTCAGATAATTATTTTGATTTATGGGAGGCATTGAAGAATCTATTTGGTAGAGAAGTGGATTTAGTTGATGAGAAGACTTTACGCAACCCAATATTCATCAAGGAAATAGAAGCCACAAAACAGTTAATCTATGGATAAGGCCATCACAAAATACCTCGTTGATATCAAACAAGCTATTGCTGATATAGAATACTTCACGACTCAAAGACCAAGACAATATACAGTATTTTGTGAGGACTTGATGTTCCGGAGTGCCATCGAGAGGAAAATCGGTATAATTGGAGAGGCTATGACTAAGATTCTCCAGATTGAACCTTCCATCCCTATCACGAATGCTCGTAAAATAAAAGGTACACGAAACTATATTGTGCATGCATATGACAGCTTAAGTCCGGAGATGCTTTGGGGAATTGTAATAAATGACCTTGACACTCTAAAAAAAGAAGTGATGAATTTATTGACTCCAACAAATCTGAAATAGCAACCACGGTTGCGGAAACCGTGGTTGCTATTTCTAAGAATCCAATTAGCACTATAAGTAGCTGTGGATAATTAATTATTATTTTCTGATATAGTGGGGCATCTCCTCCGGTATAATCATGGAGAGCTCCACAAGACCGCCGAGTGAGCCGTCGGCTTTGTGCCATACGGTCTGATATATCATCTTACGGAGACCCTCCTTCTCAATGGTGTAGGCATTTGAGCCACCATCTCTTAAAAGTCGGCGGATTATCTCCTTTGAGCGGTCATTATGATAGTCCATTATATTATGACCGATAAGGTCTCCGCCACCGCGATTTGCAAACGTCTGACGGGAACGCTCATTCATGTAGATTATCTTACAATCGGTGTCAACAACCGTAACAGCACAATTCATGCCGTAAGCCCATTCGGGCAACATATCCTTTTCCATTTTTGTAGTCTTTTTTCATATAATGGCAAACATGGAAATTTGCCTATAAACAATAATTTCTGTAAAGATACCAACCGAAATCCTTTCCACCAACAATTCTTTAAGGCTTAAAGATTGTCGTGTAGGTATGCTTTGAGTTTTGCAGAGGTATCGGCAGAGCCTGAGAGATTGGTAATAAGAGCATTCCGATTTTTTGTAAAATCGAAAGGCTTGGTCAGATATTTTTTATTCCGCTGAGAATTGTATCTAACAGCATCTAAGAATTCCTCTACCAATTGGAACACATATTTTCCTCGTATATCATTTAAGGAAACAATATATGGAAGTATCTTGTCAACTTCCTGTTGTGTTACGGGATTGATTAACCCGTAATCAGTGTTGAGTTGAGAGATTGAATAGGGATATACTTGAATTCCCGCCGATGATAATGATGCATATTCCTTAGGAAAAGACTTTTTGTAATTATCCTTTTCAAGTTTCCTGTCAGGACGATTCTTTGTATTTGCATACCACGCACAAAAAAGCTTGGTAGCATCCAGAAATTCACTTTTCCATTGATTATACCATTGCATCACCTTATCGAGCTCACCTTCCCTATTAACGGGAATAGCAGCCAACCCTTTTATAGCAGAGCGTACACAACGATCGGAAGCATAGTAATTTTCGACCGAGTAGCCATCTGTAACAAAAATCTTGTCGGATAATGCTGAATTATCGTCATAATCCTTATCCACAAAATAGAGAGTCACAAATTTCTTGTACGCCGGTTTGCCTGCAATATATCCACAAGTATCGACTACCCCTTTTTTGCCACCACAATTTATAAACTCCGCTCTTCTTGATTGAGTATCTGTAATTTCCACTCTTGTGGAATAGTATGGAGCGTCATACCCTTCCACAAAACAATATACTGCCGATGTACCGAATTTTCCGACTTTCTCATCAAAAAACTTGAAAGCAACCGACTCATTGCTGACTGTTTGAGCCAGCATCTCCGAAGGAGAAAGAGAGTGGAGGGAATCAGCCATGTCGATAGGTATTATTTGGAATTTCATGAACGTATTCGGCACTCCCGATAGTATCGTACTTCAACTCATTGTCAAAAATGAATGGAGAATGAGTGGCTGCAACGATCAAAGCAGTGGTAGGAACATTTTTTAGCGACGGAAGAAGAAGCCTCTGCCAAGTGAGTGAAAGGGATAGCTCCGGTTCATCGATGATATATACGATTCTCTTACTGTTGGAAAAGAAAGCGAATGCAAATAGAGCCACAAGCTGTTTCTCTCCCGAGCTAAGATTCTCAAGAGAAACAGGCGATGAAAGGGCGCTATCATCTTTAAAATAAAGATTAAATCTTATATGGCTTTCATCATATACGAATTGCTTATCGTATAAAAATTCATTTACAATCCTACAAAAGGAATTCAGTATGGAATCCAGTTCTTCCGTACTTTTGTAGACATCCAAAAGTGCAGATAGATAATAATTGAGGTGTTCGTTACTTTCGGCCCCACCGTTTTTTATCACATCCCGGAGTTGCTCCCGCTCTCTTTCAGACATTGATCCTCCTAAACGTTCAAGCACCACCCGCAACTGATCAGCATCTATTTTTTTCTCTATTGCAACTCTTCTCTTCTCACCAAAATCAAGTAAATGAGTCACCATCTTAGTGGATACCTCATTATATCCTTTTACGGCCTTGCTTGATATTCTATCTAAAATACCATTGATACTTCCGGAAACATCTTTCATTCCGAATTTCATCAAAGAACTGTCGGAGAATACTTGTTGGAGTATCTCCGAGGCTGATGCCGAAATACGGTCAATACCTATTCCACCTCTACGGTTAGGTATGAAAACGGTGTTTCGGGAGTCAACTACCTTAGTCACATCCGTCTCAATACGTCTATAAGTGGGAAGAAAGCAGACATCCATCGCTTGCTCCTTAATAATCTTTTTGAAGAAGAATACCAAAGGGAACTCACTAATCCAATCTGCTATTATTTTTTCAGGCATCGTCGCGAATGGTGACAATCCAGCCCTTAAGTCCGGATAATCCTTGATAATAGACTTCAACAGGCTTTCTAATTGAGCAGGATCAGACAACCACAATCGGTTGTCTATCGTGTCCATAAGCTTGTCAAGCAATTTCTCCACCCCCGGTTTTTCCAAATCCTCCAACAACCTTTTCTCCATCTCCCTAAATCGCCTCATTTCCTCTCGAGAGAATATAAATTCATCGCTAAGAGATTCAACTTTTATATTTACCGAATCAAGCGGATAATCGATTATATTCTCAGGGTTACCTTTAAACAGCTCGTTCAGTATATTAAGTATTGTTGTTTTTCCGAGACCATTCTCTCCCACGATAATCCTTATCCCACTTAAAAAATCAAGTGAGATATCCTTTTTGCCAAAAAGGCCATTGATGGTCACTTTCTCTATGCTGATAGAATTCATTATCGTCAAATGTCTTAGTGTAATGGAGATCAGTACGTGGCTACTAAGTAGCTGCGGATAATTAATGTCATAATGGATGCGAAATTCTACGGATGAGATCTGCATCGGATTTGAAGGAGTAATGTACTGACATTATGACTGAAAAGCCGAGGCAGAGATCGTCGTAGAATATAGTAGACATATGATCATGAATTGTTCGTAGCTACTTACTGATAATATGTGCAAATGTAGCAATAAAAAACGACAGTTACAAAACTATTGTATCTGCATTTTTAATGTAAGCGATGTAACCTCAACATAATTCAAGTAGAATACGGGATGATTAAACATCGTAAAGATGTTAATCTGACTTCTAATCAAAACGGGGCGGGACATTCAAAGCAATAACGCTCTCCGTCAAGCGGGAATATGAACTCCAACTTCCGGGCATGAAGATGAAGCCGGGTTGCACCCTTCCCACCATTCTTGCCGTAAAGCCGATCGCCGGCAATGGGAATACCGAGGCCCTTCTCCGAAGCGGCATGCACACGCAACTGGTGAGTACGGCCGGTGAGTTGATAAAAATTGACACGACTCCTACCACCCGATACACCCACGAATTCATAATCTGTCACTGCACTCTTTCCCTCTTCAAAATCCACACGTTGGCGGGGTCGGTCAAGCCAATCCGGAGAAAGTGGAAGATCAATGCGTCCAATTCGTGGAAGACCCTTTGTCTCGTAATCGCCGTCCAATTCGGCCACATACATCTTTTTTACCTTACGGGTGGCAAAAAGAGACTGCATAACCTTGAATGAAGCAGGGCCGAAAGTAGCCACCAACAAGCCGGAAGTGTCCTGATCAAGACGATGAGCCATTTTCACCATCCTGTCAGGACCATATCTATCCGAAAGCCATTGTTGCACGGAGATTGACTCCCCCTTACCCGGCACAGAAAGCATGCCGCTCGGCTTGTTGACCACACAAAACCATTGGTTCTCATATATGATTTCAGGCTTATGAACCACATGCAAAGTAACGTCACTCCCGAGTGGTGGCTCCACAGAAAGACCTTGAAGCATCCAACCAAGCACCGGAAGACACTTGCCACGACAAGCGGGATAATGCTCACCGTGGACTCTCACCTCTCCACCTTTGGGACGACCATACCAATATTCAGCCATCGCCTGAGGTTGCAACCCTCGCAGATAAGCGGCCTGCAACAGCTTCGGAGCACAACATTCGCCGGCACCGGAAGGGGGAATACCCATAGGAGTTTCCGCGAAAATCTCGCTCAGGCTCCGACTTTCACCCCGGGCATTCAGCAGTTTGAAATTTGTGAACAGCCATTTCTGTAAAGCTTCAGAATCAGAACGCCGCTTTCTCTTCATAGACTCAAGATGAGCCTCAGCCTCTCTGAGCCGCGACTCATAAGGCTCTAACGAGGCAGCTATACGCTTTTTAAGACGATGAAGCTCTGCCTTTTCATAC
>CAMWZE010000163.1 GCA_947178685.1 uncultured Porphyromonadaceae bacterium | reverse complement strand
CGGATTTCAATTCTTTTGGTTCTTCGTTGCATATTGTCTATTTGTCTAAATTGTTGTTTATCGTATTATCTCAATTACCTATTGTCCCAATTATCCAATTCACTATTTATCCAATTATCTCAGTCCGTGAGTCATTGTTACCGCAGAGCCTGATGTCTCCGGTTTACTAAACCGAAGCTTTTGATTCAATGTAACCGAGGCATTTGATATTCCCGGTTACTTTACCCTTGGTTGATCAGTTGAAACAACTGAGTTATCCGTAGTCCTCGGATACTCTTTCGCAAAGCGGAACAGCGATGAAATCGCTCCGACTCGAAGAGGGCGGCAAGTCACTTTTTGTACTGCAAAAAGTACAACTTGCTTGACAAATTTGCGGAGTCAAGAGCCGTCACGGTTCTCGCTGTACTGCTCATGTATCAACACCGTTATGTCCTCAATCTTTTTGTTCAGCTCTTTTATTTCCCTCGCGGTCAGTTTCGACGTGCGGCGATAGCCGGGGATAGTCTCGTCCCAGTATTCGGGATAGGCAAGGAGAGAGGAGCGAGTACGCAGGTCAGCCGCACCTTCACGGACACGGAAGCAGACCTGACGCAGCCGGGTGTCGGCTGAACCTTTCGGGGCGGAAGTCAAATAAACAGAAATTTTCATAGTGCCCGTGGTTTTGATTTGATGAAGTTGTCTGCGGTTACGACTGCAAAGGTAAACGCTACCGAACGATTGAAAATCAAGTTTGGACACAAATCGGTATTGTCGCCCACAATATTCTGAGATATTGCTCCAAAACAGTGCAAAATGGCGGTTAATGGAGCGTAAATGCCTGATAAGGTGACGATAGCAAGTGCTAATTTACAAGAGGCAATATACCTCATCGGTAACTTGGGCAACTTTTCATGGCGTTGCCCAACCATGTTCCCGTGAATCCCTGACAAAGGAATTACGGACTTTTGAGAATTGAAATTTCCTTTCATCTGCAAACTGTTTGATATTAACTTATTAAGTTCACTTCTGAATCAAGTACAGTTCGCTTCGATTTGCCTCCCTCACTCCTCAATGTATCTCGAAAAGGGTTACATAACTGAAACTGAACGAAACGGTAAGAAAATCGTACGTGAAGATTACGATAAGGCTTTTATGGACAATGATTTCCGAAACGTTTCACTGGCTATCAAACAGGTTATGGCTGAACGTGGTTTCCCTTTGGTAGATGCCGAAACTCAGCAGGAAACTGACGATGAAGATGAGGCTTTTGACGAAGCATTTGAAGGCGCGGAAACGGGAGCGGAGACAGCTACCAATGCTTACGATGAACTTCTGAAGCGTGCAAAGCCTGATATCACTTTGAAAATCGGTTGGAATGGCAGTGCCTACGGTACATTGTATTCTATGGAATATCGTATTGAGGCAGTGGATTCATACTCAAATAAGTCTGTAGCTCCGGTAGCAGGAAATACGGGTGAGGTACGTTGTTCCGTACCTCTCTCAGCCGCTCTTAAACAAACTGCCAAGAATAATATGGATCAGTTCTGTGCGACGCTTTTAGAATATTTTGACGACTTACAGACCAATGGGCGTGAAATACGTCTGGATATTCGGATTCTGGATAAAGGTATCACTATGAACAGCGAATATGGAGGACAGGAATTAGGAAATATAATTTACGAATGGGTAAGTGACAATACCGTCAACCATCAGTTCTCTCAGCGTTCCGGTCGTCAGCGCAATATGCAGAGATATGATCAGGTGCGTATTCCTATGTTTGATGCAAATGGTCGTCCTATGGATGCCGCCCGCTGGGCTGATGGCCTGCGTAAAGCGCTTCAAAGTTATGGCTTAAAATCTGAAAACGCATCTACTGCATTGGGGGCTGCGCGAATATATATCGGAGAAAAATAGAATAGAAAGGAATCATGAGAATAAAAATCCGTAATTTGTTTTCCGCGCTGTTATTCGGAATATCAGTATTTACCGTATCGGCAGCTGATTGTGAATTAGCTATAGGTATTGCTCCCTTAACGAATGAAGGTGATAAGGTACCTGCATCTATCACACGTAAACTTGAGGCCAAGTTGAAAATGATTCTTACACATAGCGAATCGTTGCAGAGGATTATGACTGTCAGTTTTTCATTACGGGACGTTTTGACGAGGTATTTAGTTCGGAATCCGGTGGAGTAGGAGGGCGTGTATTGGTAAAGTCCGATCTACAGTTGGCTATTTGTGACGGCACTAATAAGAAGGTATTCGCTACTGCTACCATTCCGCTTAAAGGTGTGGGTGCCACCGATGAGCAGGCTCTAACTAAGGCTTTGGGTAGTCTGAACGTCAAGAATCCTGAATTTATAAATTTTGCTGACAAGGCTAAGGATAAAATCATAGACTATTTCAATAAGAACTATCCGACATACCTTCAAAAGGCTCAGACAGCACTGTCTCAACGCAATTATGACGAGGCTTTGTATTGGGTTATGACTGTGCCGGAATGTTGTGCGGGTTACAATGAAGCACACAGATTGGCGACCGCAATATACAATGACCATATAGACTATGAAGGTGCCCAACTGTTAGCTAAGGCAGAAGCCGAGTGGGCTGCCAACCCGACTGCAGGAGGTGCACAGGCCGCATATTCTTATCTTACCCAAATTGACCCTTCCTCAGAATCCTATACTGCTGCGAAGTCCTTAGGCGCAAAGATGACGAAGTCAGTCAAGGCTGACTTTGATTTTGAGACTAAGGAAAAATACAGAAATCAGGTAGCGCTGGAAAAAGAACACATTCAGGCCGCTAAAGCAATCGGAATCGCTTGGGCTAAGAATCAGCCTAAGACAGTTGTGAAACACAATTGGATCGTGTGGTAAATCTAAATCTTTTATATAATTCAATTTCATTAATCACAAGATGAAAAGTAAGTTCATTCTTGCTGGTCTTGCAATAGCCATGACTTTGGTATCAGAGACGGTTATGGCACAGGATCAGAAATTTATGCGTAGCTCTATCTATTCGGTACTGGTAAATTCTGCTGATCAGAATACCCGTTTGGATCAAGAGGCACAGACTACGGACCCGACAGCCTATGCCGAAGCTCTTCAGGGATCCGGTATTTCTTCTTTGGGCGAGATTCCGGCTATGGTCTTCCCGAATCTGGTCATTCCGGAACAGTTCAACAACCACAATCTGGACATTTTAATTGTTGATTTTGACCAGTTGGCAAATGGTATTTCCGAAGATCAGGCTAAAGAAGCTCGTCCTAAAGGAGGAGGTGCCGGCAAACTCCTCAAAGCCGTTGCCGCAGAACAGCTTGGCGGTAACTCTTCAATGGTGCGTGTTGAGAAAGTTGATGATTACATGCACGCTGTTATGAACAAGTTTATCGACCAGAATCAATTGGCTCCGATGATGGTGGCAAAATGGTATAACTATGATGCCAATCGTCAGCCTAAGTTCAATGAGGACGTTATTCGGGAAAGAGGTCTTGACAATGCTTCGGCGGCTGAGTTGGCAAAGGCGCCCGGTAATGACGAAGCCCGTGCTATGCTCTCGGCTCAGGGATTTGAACTTATTGATCATACTTTCCTTGTGGCAACTAATCTTCGCTTCCGTAACAATAAGGCACTTGCTAAGGAAATTTCAGATTTGGCCGGCTCTGTGGTGGCCTCCGGTGTAGCGGCTGCCGGTGGGGGTGTGCTATAGGTGGTCTTGCTTCTTTGGGTGCTAAGAAAGCTACAGAAGCATCAGTCAACGCACTTCTCAAAGATGCTTATTCAGTGACGGCGGTCACCAATCTTTACAAGTTGGTCTGGAATGACGATATCGATGCTCAGCTTGGCGAAAAAATCCTCTATAATGACAACGCTTCTCTTCAAGACCTTATAAATTCAGGTCTCTGTAAGTTAGAGTACGTAGGTCAGACTAAGGCTCGCTCGGGAGTTAAGAAAGATAAAAATAAAACTATTGCCGAACTTGCAAATTCCGCTACGGCACGTGCTATTGATAAGGCACTGGCCAAACTGCAGGTTGATTATGAAGTATTCCGAACCACTGTTCCCATATCCAAATGTGCCGATGGATTCATTTATGCTAAAATCGGTACTAAGGAAGGTGTTACAGAAGGTGACGAATATGAGATTCTGGAACAGTTTATGGACAAAAACGGTAAAATAGGGTATAAGATAGTAGGCTCTACCAAAGTTGAAAAGAACGGTGTATGGTTTAATACAACAGGAGCAGATGAACTTATTGCTAATGCCGACGAAAAAGAAGCCGCTGCTATGAAAGAAGCTCAAAAACTCGGTTATAGCAAATTCAAGGGTGCCAAGAAAGATTATTCCGGTTATTATCTTCGTCTCAAAAAGAAAAAAGGTAAAATAGAAGACTGATTTAGTGCATCTGACGATGTTAAGATTTGAATGAATAAGAGCGCAGCCACCGGCTGCGCTCTTATTCATTCAAATAATGTAATTCTTCCTCCATGCTCTTTTGGGGAATTTGTATATTGTCTTCCAACTGATAGAATACCCCTTCATTGTCTTACTCTGTCAGTAGAAACAGAATATAGCTTTTTCATCCGTATCATTCCGCTATAATGCTACATCACCTTTCTTGTACAACCGGATATTTCAATGCTCTTTGTTGTGTATCTCAAGGTAAAATTAGCAATAATATTTTGATTTTCGACTACTTTAGATGTTGAAATTCTCAATATCCGGGTGAAACACCTATCAAAGGATGTAGTAACCTCCTGTTTTTTTAGAACCGCGATATGCTACAATATTGAGGTTGACAAAGTGTTTCAATGCCCTCATTATAGTTCTAACACTCTTATCGAATTCATTAGCCAAAGCAACAGCACTGATACCCGGTGAGGAAACGATACAGTTATATATCAATTTTTCAGTATCATTTATCGTGCCATTCTTGTGACCCGATAAGTTAGGACGTATAAAAGTCACCCTGATCACACCTCTCATAC
>CAMWZE010000162.1 GCA_947178685.1 uncultured Porphyromonadaceae bacterium | reverse complement strand
CTCTTGTGTCCACGATAGATTGTAAACTACATGGTGACAGGCTCAATATAATATCCATCACCGACAGCGCGGGGGGACGTATACGAAACTTAAGCGGAGATCTTAGGTTGCAGCGGTCTAAAAAGAATGACCGTTTACCGAAGATATTGGCAAATCTAAATACGAAACATGTCTCCGCCGGATCGTTGTCTGACCGTATTATCCTGAATGATACGAAGATTCAAGCCTCTCTTCTTAAACTTCCCTCAGTTCCGGAGAAACAGAAGCCGTCACCTGCTTCTAAGAAAGTCAGCAGAGAGTATTCGTACATAAAGCCTGAATCGGTTTTTAAATATGTGTATACCAAGCGTCATCATAAAAAACACACAAAGCGCGTATATACTGCCCAGACTTCGGAACATAATGAAATGCTGGAATGGAATCTTGCCAAGGGATTCAGCAAATTCCTTAATCAGTGGCAATTGAGAGGAACGGTCACTACGAGTGATGCTCGCTTGTTGACACCTCTTCTTCCTCTCCATAACCACTTCTCTCATATTGACCTTAGATTCAACAACGATACTGTCAATATCTCCGACATATCACTTGAAATAGGGAAATCGGATATTGCATTGTCGGGCCTTGTTACAAATGTAAGGCGAGCTCTTACATCGAAGACTGATAACAATCTTAAGGCTAACCTTTCGTTGCTGAGCAATACCATAGATATCAACCAATTTGCAGCCGGTATTTTCACAGGAGCGGCATATGCCGACCGTAAGCGAAAAGGTAAAGCCCACACTATGGGCTCCTTCGATGATGCCGATCTGGAAAGAGATCTGGATGCTCTTGCGAAAGAGGATCCGGGAAAATCGGCGCCGTTTCTCATCCCTTTAAATGTGAATGCCAACTTGAAGATAGGGGCGGCGAGGGTGCTTTACAGCGATCTTATTCTTCAGAATATGGGCGGAGATTTGTTGGTGTATGATGGTGGAGTAAATCTGCATGATCTGAGAGCGATGTCCGATGCCGGCAGACTTACAGTATCAGCCCTTTATTCGGCACCCAAGCCGGAGGATATGCACTTTGGCTTCGGGTTAGACCTTAAGGATTTCAATATTGGAAAATTTGTGAAGTTGGTGCCGGCAATAGATTCCATCACCCCGTTGATGCATGATTTCTCAGGCATGATAAATGCAGACATTGCCGCCACCTGCAGCATAGATTCAGGCATGAATATCGTACTTCCGACTCTTGACGCGGCTATAAGAATAACCGGTGACAATCTTGCCTTTATAGATCCCAAAAAGTACCGTACATTGGGAAAATGGCTCGGATTCAAGGATAAGACCGACAATACAATCCATCGTATGAATGTGGAGATGACTGTGGCCGGCGGACTTATGCGTGTATATCCTTTCGCCTTCAACATTGACCGTTATCGGCTTGGAATTTATGGCTATAATGATTTGTCAATGAATTTTGACTATCATATATCCGTATTGAAATCGCCGTTGCCTTTTAAGTTCGGTATTACTATTTCGGGCAATCCTAAGAAGCATAAAGTGAGGTTCGGTGGTGCCAAATTCAAAGAGGATACTGCTATTGAGAGTGTTAGTGTGGTGAACGATGCACGTATCAACCTTATAGATCAGATTGAGAATGTGTTTAAACGTGGTGTCAGAAATTCACGTTTCGCCAAGCTGCAGGTTGCTCTTCCTGCCGGCTATGATTCTGTTGCTGATCCCGGTCTGAGTGTCGCCGATTCTCTTCAGCTCATACGCGAGGGACTGATGGATGCTTCTCTTCCCGGCGCCTCTTCCGATTTATCCACCCAAAAGCGGGACAACTCTAAGGATAGTAGCCACGGACGCAAAGAGAAAAGTGGAGAGGAGAAGAAAAAACGTAAACGCTGGCTTTTCTTCTGACTTTTCACCGGACCGGTTGTAATTGGTAAGTTTTAGATAAAGACTAAAAAAATATGCTCTATTTTGAAAGAGGAGGTTAAGACCTAAAAATAAAGAACCCCAACACAATAGTGGCATAGTATACAAATATGGCAATGATGTAGACTTTATATATAGGCTTAATCATTAATTTTGTCACATACTTATAATTTAGGGAAGATTTTGTTTATGACCCTCTAAGTTTATGACCCATAATTTGATTAACCTGTATATTATGAAAATAAGTCTATCGTACTGTGCATTGTTTTCAGCCTTGGCCTTGGCCGGTGGTTTTATGCCGGCAGAAGGAAGAAATGCCGTGTTGAAAGAGTTGAGCCGGAATTTTGAATTTCCAAAAGTCTCAAGCAACGACTCCGGTCATCTTGTCAAAATAAATAATGGCAGTTCTGATGTAAACCTGCCGAGTGAATTTGCCGACAGATTCCTCTTGCAGTTTAAAGTGGATGGAAGTAAGTTGCAGTCTTCAGATAACCTTCTGAAAATCGGAGAGACAATGAAAGTGGGATTGGAGAATGGAGAACTCAAAGCTGTTGTCACACTATGTGATTCACTTACCGGAGAGAGTACTCAGATCAGAGATATGAGTGTGGCTGTTCCGGTCACGTTGCTTGATGTGTCAAAGCCCGATCATGACATTGCAGTATATTATAATGGAAGCCATTTCTCAATCTACGCAGATGGGCGCCTATATGACAATGATTTTCCCATAGGTACACCCGCGGTAGGAATGATGACAGCGATAGTCTCCCCTGATATAAAGGGATGCAGTCTCACGACTTCCTTGGTTGAGCCAAAAAGGGTAGGGGAGAATACATTTGCCGATGTTCAATATTGGACTCCCCCTTTCCACAATGCGTGGGTCGGAGATGTGGCCACTTGCTATGCCAACGGCCGCTATCATCTGTTCTATCTTCTCGACCGTCGCGGACATAACAGTAAGTTTGGTAAAGGGGGGCATTATTTTGAGCATCTCTCATCATCTGACTTGTTAAACTGGACTGAGCATGAGGAGGCAACTCCAATAGAGGAGCAGTGGGAGACCTTCGGCACGGGTACTCCTTTCGAAAAAGATGGTAAGCTTTATCTGACGTATGGATTACATACCACCCGAATTTATCCACAGGAGCAAACAGTGCTGTCTCGGATAAAGGATGATTTGAAGCAACATGGTGCTACGTTATGCATAAACTATGATACATTGACAAATCTGATACCTGCGGGTGCTACTTATTCTGTGAGTGAGGATGGGGGCAACACTTTTAAGAAATCGCATAAAATCTTCCATTATTGTGAGAATCCAAGCATATGGGTTGGAGATGATGGAAAGCTCAGGATGTATGCCAATTATGGAGCCAAAGGCTCATGGGAGAGTGATAATCTTGATGGCGGGTGGAGATGCACCGATGTAAACTTCCCCGAGGGACGAGACTGTACCTTCCCCTTTACATTTGGGAATTATGATTATGTAATCGGAGGTTTCTCCGGTATGTGGAGGAAGCCGAAGGGGAATGATATGGCGGATTTTACAGATATTTCCAGGATAGGGGAGGATTGTTATGATGGGCTCTCGGTGCCGGCGGTCACTACGATTCAGAATGGACGCACTTTGATAGCCGGATGGCTGAAGATGCAAAATTGGGGTGGTGCTTTGGTAATACATGAGATGGTGGAGTGTTCTGATGGGGTTCCGGGCACAAAGTTTGTGGAGGAGCTTATACCTGAATTTCCGTTGATAGGCGATATGAAAGATGGGGAGACGAAGAGAGTTCCGGAATCTTATCGTTATGAGTTTTCTGTTACTCCGTCGAAATTGAAAGATGGCAAGGTTCAGCTCAAATTTGGCGAAAACACTTGGTGGACGCTCGATTTGAATGACGATAGAATACAGTTTTCTTCAGATCCCGAAGAAAAGAGCAAGACATTGTCAGAGGGAGGAGATGTCTCTACAGCACATGACTATGCCATACCTGCCCGGCTTAAAGGGATATCCGGGGATAAAAAGGTACCGGTGAGGGTAGTGGTAAAGTATGAACCGAAATATAACGGTTCAATCATAGATGTTGAGGTTAATGGAAATCGCTCCATGGTATCTTATCGTCCGGATTTAAAGCCGAAAGAAATAACCCGATTATAAATAGAAATCACAGGATTATAATTCGATTATAATTCAATTGGAATGGATTGGAATTGATTAGACTGGATCGGAATTGATTAGACTGGATCGGCACGGATTAGAAGGAATTATAATTCGAATTTCATTGTGGGATACAAAGACTTAAGGATAGTAACGATGAGCCGCATTATGAAATTTCCATAATGCGGCTCATCGTTACTATCCTTCTCGTTTGGGATATATAAAACGAGCCAGACCGTATATATAGCGCCGGAAACCGGGGCGATAGTCAAGCAGGCGGTCAAACCATTTGAGATGAGGATTGACCAGTTTCACTACATAACCAACATAGAACATGGCAAACAACGTGCCGGGACCAACCACAGTCCAAGGCCATGTGCCAAAGAAATAGAATCCGGAAATAACGGCTAATACAACCAATGTGGTATCCACCATTATCTTCACAATTGGAAATGGCTTGCCTGATACCCTGGCAATAGCCACTTGAATTCCTTCACCGGGCATGGTGATAGAACCACATCTGATCTCTGTGGCTACTGCAACCCCAAGAATAGTCGCACCCATAAATTGAGCCACGATTTGAGCCGGAATAGTCTCGTATGTGGAAAAGTAGGATGTAAGCCACATGTTCACATCAAGAAGGAAGCCGAATACAAATCCAATCAAAAGCTGAAAAAGTTGTATCGGCTCAAACTTACGTCGCAATACGAGAATTTGTGCCACCACCAGAATCACGTTCATGATATTTGTGTAGCCACCTATGGTCCATCCCGGAGCCAGACCGGCCTCTCCGGCCAGACTGAACGACAGCGGTATTGAGGATATAACGCCGCTGCCAAGATTGGAGCGTACACATAGTGCAACTCCGAAAGTCATGAAAAACATAGAGAGCAACAAT
>CAMWZE010000161.1 GCA_947178685.1 uncultured Porphyromonadaceae bacterium | reverse complement strand
ATATGATACCTCTCTTTTTTCTTGAAATTTACCATTTTTTTCGAAAATATGACCCTGAAAATCAATTTACCCCCCCCCCGTCAAGATATTGTAAATCAATTACTTACAATAAACAAGAAGGAGAAGTGTTAAAAATCAGATTTTTAACACTTCTCCTGCCCTTTTATTACGTTATTCCGTCTCCTTTATCTTTATATCGAATTGTTTCCGGCTGAATCACTCGTGGAGCTGCTACCCGAAGCTCCCGAATCGGCAGAGGCGGCCGGGGTCTTTACAGGCGGCTGCTTGATAAGCTTCGACAGCCAACGCTCATTGATGGTCTGCATAACCTCCCAGAATGTGGGCACAAACAATGTGCCTATCAGTCCATTCAAAGCCATGCCGAACACCACGGCCGTGCCTAAGTCTATACGGCTGTTGGCTCCGGCTCCAGTTGAGAACATCATCGGCATTACGCCGAATACGAAGGCAAGTGCCGTCATCATGATCGGCCGGAACCTTATCACGCCGGCATCGTGAGCACTCTGCCGGATATCCTTCCCACTCTTGCGGAAGTCCATCGCATACTCTACGATCAGGATCGCATTCTTCGCCGACATGCCCAACAACAATATCAAACCGATCTGGGTGTAGATACTTATACTCTCATTCATGAAGATGCATCCCAACACGGTGCCCAATATAGCCGTAGGCATACTCAGAACCACCGCTATCGGATCGGTCCAACTCTCATATTGGGCGGAGAGCACCAAGATGGTCATTACAATCGCAAAGATAAACACGAAACTGATTGTGGTGCCCGACTGGGTCTCCTGATAGGCTATGCCGCTCCATGCGTATGAGAAATTCTTACCCACAGCCTCCTTCACTATCTCCTCCATGGCCTTTATACCCTCCGAAGAGCTGACACCCTTCGCCGGTGTAGCCGTTAGAGACACCGTCTGATACATGTTGTAGCGCGATACACTCGGCTCTCCCATGGTGGGCTCTATCGAACAGAATGTGCTGAACGGCACCATCTCACCCTGCGAGTTAGGCACCGAGAGCTTGATGATATCATTCGCCGTCTTTCTTGAAGCGGCATCTCCCTGCATCGTAACCTGGAAGGTGCGTCCGAAGTCTACGAAATCGTTCACATAGCTGCTTCCGAGATAGGAGGAGAGCACATCATACACCTGCTGCAGGTTTATACCTTGAAGCTCCACCCGGTCGCGGTCTATCTTAACAGCATACTGGGGCACGAGACCCTGTTCGAGCGTAGTCACAGATTTTATCCTCGGGTCTGACTGAGCCTTGAGCTGTATCTCCTGCAACGCCTTCATCATCTCGGCCGTGCCGAGACTGTTGATGTCGAGCAGCTGCATCTGAAGTCCCGACGATTCTCCCAGACCTTGTATGGCGGGAGGATTCACTGAGAATACAATCGCCTCCTGCTGCTTTGCCGAAAGCTCATCAACCATGTCTATCACATTATTGATGTTACCCTTCTTACCTCGTTTGCTCCAGGGCTCAAGCACCACAATCATAGAACCCATATTTGACGATGCGCCGCCACCCATCATGGAGAAGCCCGACATGGCCATCACATCCTTAACATATGGTATTTTCTTTATCTCAGCGGCAAGCCCGTCAACCACCTTCTCAGTCCTCTCCACAGAAGCTCCGGGAGGGAGCTGCACCGAAGTCATGAAATAGCCCATATCCTCCTCGGGAATATAGCTGGAGGGCCAGCTGATATAACCCCAGAATGCTACGGCGGCTATGGCAAGGAAAACAAGCATCGATGCCACCGGCTTACCAAGCATCATGTTTACTATGCGCTCGTATAGATTTACTACCTTCGCCCAGAATTTATTGAACCATACATAGACGAAGAATTTCGAATTCTTTCTCGGAGTGAGGAAGAGGGCACATAGTGCCGGCGTCAGTGTAAGGGCATTGAATCCGGAGAAAGCGGTCGACACTGCGATTGTCAGCGCGAACTGCTTGTAGAGCTGCCCGGTGATGCCGCTCACAAAAGCCGTGGGGATGAACACCGACATGAGCACCAACACCTCGCCTACGATCGGTCCCTGAAGCTCGCGCATCGCTTTCTCGGCAGCCTGTCTGCGGTTGAGCAATCCTTTGTCGACAATTCGGGAGCAATCCTCCACCACCACTATCGCATCATCCACCACAAGGGCTATGGCAAGCAGAAGACCGAAGAGTGTGAGGGTGTTAAGTGTGAACCCCATAATCTTCATCACCGCAAACGTGCCGATAAGCGAAACCGGGATGGTGAGCATCGGGATCACCACAGCGCGCCAGTCTTGCAGGAAGATCAATATCACGATCATCACAATAAGAGCTGTGAGTGCAAATGTAGTGAGCACATTGCTGATAGATTCCGTCACATAGACTGTGGAATTCTGCACGATGGTGTAGTGTACGCCATCGGGGAAATATTGTGCAAGCCTGTCAAGCTCGGCGATACATCCTTTGGCCACATCGAGAGCGTTGGCTCCCGGAAGCTGCTCCACTCCGATCAGTGCCACCTCGTCGCCGTTGATACGGGTTACGGTGGTATAGCTACTGCTGCCCAACTCTATCTTGGCTAGATCCTTAAGCCGGAGTATCCCCTGGCCGTCGGCGCGCAATATGATATTACCGAATTCCTCGGCCGAGGCAAGTTGTCCCTGGCTGGTGACGGTAAACTCAAACTGGCTGCCGTTATTTGCAGGGGGCGCACCCACAGAACCGGCCGACACCTCGATATTCTGAGCCTCGATAGCCGCCTGTACGTCGGTGGGGGTGAGCTTACGGATGCGCATCGCTTCCGGATCGAGCCAGATTCGCATACTGTATTCACCGGCACCGAAGGCACCTACGCCACCCACTCCATCCACACGGGTCAGCGGGTCCACAAGGTTAAGCTGGGCATAATTGGTGAGATACAGGGCATCGTAACGCTCGGGATTATCTGTCTCCAACGCTATGAAGAGCACATTGTTGCTGCTCTGCTTGCTCACGCTCACACCCTGCTGGGTCACTGACGTGGGCAACTGGGCATTGGCCATGGAGATACGGTTCTGCACGTCTACCGCAGCCTGATCCACATCAGTGCCATTCTCAAACGTTATGGTGAGGCTGTAGCTGCCGTCTGATCCTGAATTTGAACTCATGTAGAGCATGCCGTCAACACCGTTGACCTGCTCCTCGATAGGCACACCTATGGCACGGGCCACTGTGGCAGCATCGGCTCCCGGATAGGAGGCGCTCACCATTACGGTTGGCGGCGTGATGTCCGGATACTGGGCCACCGGCATCTCGGTGACGCACATCACTCCGGCAAGCACCATGATTATGGCGATCACCGTAGCGAAGATCGGACGGTCTATGAAGAATTTTGAAAACATGGCTTCCGGGTTTTAAGGTCTCTTTATAAGTTTCGGGGTCACTGTCTCTCCGTTGCGCACCGTAAGCAGAGCCTTGGCTACATATCGGTCGCCCTTGCTGAGGCCGCTCTCTACGATACGGAGGGAATCACGGTAAAGCTCCCCTACCTTTATCGGAGTATAGACAACCTTATTGGAATCATTGACCACATATACATATTTTCCAAGCTGGTCTGTGCCTATGGAGGCATCCTTGACCAACACAGCCTTCGGGTCGACGCCGTAAGGGAGATCGATGGTGACATACATACCCTCCTTCAGCTCCCCGTAAGGATTGTCAATATCACCCTTGAGGAGGATGGTGCCGGTGTTGGTGTTGATCGTAGGCGACTCATAAGAGAGCTTGGCCGTATAGTCATGAAGCAGTTTCTCACGGAATTTGAGCGGGATACTCTGATATATAGGATCATTTACACCTTGCGTGCGTCCTACCATACGCTCGTATTGGGCATCCTCGATCTCGAAAGCGGCCGACACTGTGGAGGTGTCGTAGATAGTGGCGAGCACAATCGGATCGTCAGCACCATTCACATAGTTACCCTCCCCTATTGAGGAATCGGAGATAAAACCGTCCATCACAGCCTTCATGGTGCAATAGCCGAGATTGGTCTGTGCCGTGTGAAGCGCGGCCTGGCAATCCTTTATGTCGGCCTCAGCCTGATGCAGAGTGCTCTCAGCCTGGAGCACCTCCATCTTCGACACAGCCTCTGCATCGAAGGCCTTCTGCACGGCGGCATAACGGCTCTTGGCATAGTCTCTCGCACTTATGGCAGATGCCAGCGAGGCCTCGGCTCGCGAAAGGGCATCCTTATAGAGGGTGGGATCTATCTGAAAGAGCATCTGACCCTTCTTGACCTCGGTGCCCGCATCGTAGTATTTCTTAAGAAGCGTGCCGTCGACTTTCGCGGTGACCTCAACGCTGTTGCCGGCGGAGAGATAACCGGGATAGGTCTTGTGGAGCACTACGGAGTCTATTACAACTTCTGCCACATCTATCTCAGGGGTTTCCTGATGCCCGGCAGTCTTATCCTTGCGTTTACACGACATCAAGAAGCCGAGACTTACACAAAGCATGCAAAGCAGTGTATACTTGGAAATGTTTTTCATATGGGGGGTGTTTTTAGTTTTCATAGTCTGTCCGGTTTAAATATTCACCTTTGGAATGCCTGGCTCTCCCAGCCTCCGCCGAGCGACTGATAGATGGTGATCAACGATGTCAGGGCCGAGCCCTCCAGTTCCACAAGCTGATTCTGACTGGTGAGCCAGCTCATCTGGCCATCTACCACATTGGAGAAGGCCGTAAGGCCCGTCTTGTAGAGATTGATGGCGAGACGGAGAGCCTTCTCACTCTGCTCCACCACCTTTTTCTGAAGTTCGATACTCTTTAGAGTGGCATCATACTCCTGAATGGCATTGTCAACCTCACCTACCGCATTCATCACCGTAAGGTTGTAACTGTCTATCGCGGCTTCCATCTGAAGCTTCGCCTCGGCCACCTTATAATTTCTGGCCATTCCGTCGAAGAGTGTCCATGATAACTGAGGAGCTATGGAGTTAGAGAGGGAATGGTCACCGACCA
>CAMWZE010000160.1 GCA_947178685.1 uncultured Porphyromonadaceae bacterium | reverse complement strand
ACATTTTCAGCCGGGTGGGTGCTTCAATACCTGCGAGTTTTCCGGCAGCCCATTTGACCATTTTATCGGCCACATCGAGTGCTTCGGAATTGTCGGTATATACATATTGGTCTATCAGTCCGGAAAGTATCTTATGTAAAGTGTACCATGGAGCCCAGACTGACTCTCCACGGATATTACGGTTGATCAACTCCTCGGGGAAAGCTCCGATATATCCATTTCCATGGGCATCCTGCACTGTTTTCAATGCGTGGACAATGCTGTCGCCCTTTGCTTGCATGGCCTGATCATTGGTGGCGGCGTACATCAGGGCGAGAGCTGACATAACATGTCCGGTTGTGTGGCCACGGAGCTCGCAGTCAAGACTCTCCCATCCTCCGAGTTTCTTTACTGTCATGTATCCACCTTCCCGTCCGGCGGACACCCCGGCAGTGGTTCGGAAAGAGTGTACAAGACGATCGGCACTCAGAGAGGCGAGCCATGCCGAGTCTCTACGCAGATTGTCGTGGAAACGACTCTCAAGAAGTTTCACATCGTTTAAACTGAAACTCTCCGATTTATAATCTCCTTTATTTGAAATCTTCATTTTCTCGGTTGCGATTCCGGGATATACCGACTGGGCATTCGACTTGAAATCGCTTCCGCTCATCATAAGCGAGACTGCGACCGGAAGAAGAATGGATGACAATATTGACTTTTTCATATTAGCGATTTAATTTGACCAAATTGGGATGATGGCCTATTCAAATCATTAATACGGTTATCGCCCCGAAACTACTCATTTTGTAATCAAAAAAGCTCTCGAATTACAGCAGAAACAAGCTTTTCAATTTATATTTAAATTGCTTTTGAGTTATAGCAGAAACATGCTTTTGAAGCTATCGTAGAAGCAAGCTTTTGAAGATGTATTTAAAATACTTTTTTATTCGGATGAATTTATATAAATTTGCAATAGCAACCACGGTTGCGGAAACCACGGTTGCTATTCAATAAATCCATCTGAGAAAATGAAATTTTTTGACCGAGAAGAAGAGATCGCGACTCTACGGAAAATCAGGGATAATGCAGAAAGAAGTGCCCAGTTTACAGTCCTTACCGGACGTAGAAGAATTGGAAAGACATCGCTCGTGCTTAAAGCTTATGAAGATAAGCCCATACTTTATTTTTTTGTAGGCCGTAAAGCGGAAAATCTGCTTTGTGAGGAGTTCCGGCAGGAAGTAGAGAAAAAATTAAATATCAGACTGGGTGGAACGCCCTCAGGATTTGCCGAACTGTTTGATTATTTGATGCAGCTGTCAAAACAAAAGAGTTTCACACTATTCATCGATGAGTTTCAAAACTTTGAACGTGTCAATCCGGCCGTATTCAGCGATATGCAAAAATTATGGGATTTAAATCATGATGACTCGCGTATCAATCTGGTGTGGTGTGGCTCCGTTTACTCGATGATGACCAAAATATTCCGTGACAAAAAGGAACCACTCTATAACCGACAGAATCGGTTTATGACAATTCAAGCGTTTAAGCCATCTGTACTTAAAACGATTCTTGAAGAATACCATCCCGAATATACCAACGAAGATCTTTTGGCTTTGTATTCCTTTACGGGTGGTGTGGCTAAATATGTACAGTTGCTTGTGGATGATGACGCATTAACACTTGATGCTATGATAGACAGTATGATAAGCTCTGATTCCACTTTTATCAATGAGGGTCGGTCCATTCTTGTTGAGGAATTCGGTAAAGACTATGATACATATTTTTCAATATTGTCGGCCATTGCCGGAGGAAAAACACGACGTGGTGAAATAGAGTCTATCATAGCTAAGCCAATCGGAGGATATCTTACTCGCCTTGAGGAGGATTATGGTATAATAGCGAAACAGCTTCCGGTAGGGGCGAAAGCTCTGAGTAAAAATGCGGTTTATGTAATTCGTGACAACTTCTTCACTTTCTGGTTCCGCTTCATTTTCAAGTATGCTCACATTCTTGAGATAGATGGATATGAACAGTTGCGCACATTGATACGTAGAGATTACGCTACATTCTCGGGTCTGACTCTTGAAAGATATTTCAGAGATAAGGCAAAAGAGAGCAAGCGGTATACTCTTATAGGAAGATGGTGGGATCGAAAGGGTGAAAATGAAATCGATATGATTGCAGCTAATGAAATTGATCAGAAAGTAGAAGTGTATGAGATAAAAAGGAACCGAAAGAATATAAATTTTACAATGCTTGAGGAAAAGGCTCAGAAAATGCTCTCCGCCGTCCATATTTTCAATGGCTATGAAGTGGAAGTAAAAGGTTTAGATCTCCACGACATGTGACTAACCTGATTTGCTAAGGCATTGAATAAACCGAATAGTCTCTAAATATTATCTTATTCAATTAACAACTGCTTGCACATTAATCAATAATCAATTGCATCCGATGAAACTTTCTGATTAAGTTTCACCGGATGCAATAATTTTTTATAATCCCTTTGCCTTCTTATAGCGTTCTTCTACATAGGCAAGCAACTTAGTCTTCTTATGACTTTTCAATAGATCATTTATTGTCTCGCCATTATACTCATCATATATAGAGATCCGTATGATAGGAAGCTTCTTTGCAATTGAATATGCATCCTTAACGAGGTCATAGAAAGCTCTTTGTTTCCATCTTGACCACTCCAGATCATCTGAGTCAATTTTGCCGAATTGCTTATCCGCAGATGGACTACTTCCGAATTTTCCGTTAGTTCTACATTTATCTTCATATTTCGCACAGTAACCCTTATAATTTTCCTTATCAAAGTTAAGACAATTTTCATAGATAGAGGAATCTAAGGTGTAAAAGCGATAACGATTGAAGTGCTCTTGCTCATCCAGTTCGATTATAAAATCTTTGACTGGAATATCATACTTAGCGAATTTATACGGGGCAGCAGGAAGTATGCCACCCAAATCTTTATAAATTCTGTTTATCTCACCTAACTGGTCAGGAAGCAAGTCGGCCAATGCCGGAGCAGGATGCTGACCCTTGCCATACTTATCCTCACAGATGCTTTTTAGAAAGTCTTCTCGGTTTCCCATTTGTTACTATTTTTTATTTATGCGAATAATCAGTCAATTTAATATTCTGAGCTGAAAGCTGATTATATACCTCATTAATCATACTTGACTCCCCATCATTCAAGTCCTTGTTAAGAAACTTACGACCATAAACAGCTTTCATTCTATCCTTATCAACAGGAAACTTGCTCACATCATTCCACAAATCAATTAAATTGTGCTTCAAGACATTCTCAAAATCATCCAATGCCCTGTATCTCTGATTACTCTTCAAGCCACGGCTATCATATTCCGCAACTACAAGTTTTTTTATCTCTCTGAAATTCATAGTCTCAGTATTAAGTTTATGTTATTTTGCCCTTTCTATGAAATCTAATTCCACATACCAGTTCCTTAATGGGTCATCGTCAAAACAAACTTCAACACACGATCCGGCCGACATAATGACTCGTCCCTCTGTACCCGGCAAGACACTTCGCGCTTTCTCATCGTAAAGATACTGTAACAGCGACATCCTGTCCTCGTGAATGATAGCTTTCCTCAATTCTGAATGGGTACTATATTCCCGAGTAGCGAAAGTATTAGTAGTAACTCTGACCCTATCTCCCTTTCTCAGACCGGAAACCCCCTGATGAGAATTTCCGTTATCCATCCATATACCTAAGCACACAGTTGCAATAAATATCACAACATAAAAAATCAGCCTTCTTCTGCTCATAAGTAGCTTTTGATAATTAGGTTATACAATATTTTAGATTTCTATTCACCGGGTTTAAATATGCAGACCGTTTACGAATTGCGGGCGAGGGCGTCGGCAAGCGTGGTGCGGATACGCTCTCGAAGATGAAGCGGACGGATTACCTCAAGGGAACGTGCCCGAGACAAAAGCGCCATCACAAAATCATTGGTAATCTTCAGACGTAAGGTTATACGGAACTCTTCGGGAGTATCAACCACAATAGTCTGAGACGGATGCAACGGACGAGCTTTCAAGAAGTTGCCGTCAAGCGCGTCATAACGTAACTCGATCTCTTCCGTTGGCATTGACGGATCGGCCCATATGCCATAGCTATCCCGGAAGTTCTCCTCTATGTCGAGTGAGTCGTCAAACTTAAATTCCTCATCTGTGAGCTCAAGGTTCTTTATCCGGTCGAGGGCAAACAACAATACTTTTCCGTTCTCGTAGCCGACAACATACCAAAGGCCTTGATCCTCCTTTAGAAAATGGGGAGCGATCTTATGATGGCGCACCGAACTACCGTTACGATAATTCACGTAATCAAATTCAATAATACACCTTTCCTTGATAGCCCGCAACACATCAAACAGATGTTCGGAACCGGGATTACGGCTACGTTCCGGTATTATGTGACGGTTGATCTCTGCATCAGGGTGTATGGCTGTCAGCAAGTCGAAATCAGCAAAAAGACGGTCGTAATCCACAATCCAGTCCGCCTCCCTGCTTGTGATTTCAAAATGTGACTTATGCACTCTTATAATCCTCAACTTAAAAGTGGAGTCTATACCATTGATATCACGCTGGAGTAACCGCATCCGCGATTTACGCTCCTCCGGATAGGAATATCCATAGGTCCACTTTTTGTCTTCAAGATACGAGAAGATATCGTCAGCTAACACCGGGATTCCGGCCCGTTTCAGCTTCTGTATGATTAGCATCTGTCTTACCAATGATTCGTGAACAACATTCATTTCGCAATTCGGTGTTGGTTTTGTTTTCGGGTGCAAAATTAGATCACAAAGACGACCTATGATGTCGTCTTCGTGATAAAGTTTCAATAAATTAAAAAAATAAGTAGATGCTTACTGAAAATCTCCGAAATCGGGTTTAATCGAATGGAACGATCGGAGAAGCGGCTTTGTAAATCGTGAAATTATTCCCAGGAATCGGGATGATTCAATTTCTTTTCGTGAAGACACGGGCGGTGTCGAGGGCGTGGAGCACACGCTCGTATTCCTCCGGAACTATGT
>CAMWZE010000159.1 GCA_947178685.1 uncultured Porphyromonadaceae bacterium | reverse complement strand
GTCCTGTGGTTGTCGGGCTCATTGCTTCGGCCGCCATCATGCTTATGAATGCCGCCAACTTCAATCCAAACGGCATCTCCTGGCAGTTATGGGTAAACGTCGCCATCTGTGCGATATCCTTCTGTCTTGTTTATTTCAAATTCCCCTACAAAGGGAGGAAAATCAATATCCATCCTATTCTCATCATAGTGATTATGGGTATTGCCGGTTACCTTATTTACGGACTGTAGAGCCGGCCTTGTGTCATGGCTTAAGCAACAGACTGTGATGTAAACAATTTCTAACTATCTAAGTTTATGACTTATCAGAACGCTTTAGACTATCTATACAGTCAGCTACCCATGTTCTCTCGTGTGGGAGCTGCCGCATATAAACCGGGTCTCGACACGAGTCTCGCCATAGACAGATATTTCGGTCATCCGCACCGAAACTTTAAATCTATCCACGTAGGTGGCACCAACGGCAAGGGAAGCACCTCTCACATGCTTGCGGCCATTCTTCAGAGCCAGGGTTACAAAGTGGGACTCTACACCTCCCCGCATCTTGTGGATTTCCGCGAACGCATGCGGGTAAACGGAGAAATGATACCGCAAGAGAAGGTAATCGAATTTGTGGAGCAATGGCAAGCCTCTGATTACGACGGCCATCCCTCCTTCTTCGAGTTAACCATGATGATGGCCTTTGACTGGTTTGCAAAAGAGAACGTGGACTATGCCGTGATTGAGGTCGGTATGGGCGGTCGACTCGATTCCACCAATATTATTACCCCGGAGATGTGTGTGATAACCAATATCTCAAACGACCATTCACAATTTTTGGGCACCACCCTACCGGCTATAGCAACTGAAAAGGCAGGTATAATCAAGAGTGGTATTCCCGTTGTGATCGGCGAAGCTGAGGGAGAGGTGCGTGATGTATTCGCAAAAAGGGCCGAAGTGGTAGGCGCACCAATTATATTTGCGGAAGATCATCCACGAATCAACAGCATACGGAGACACGAACCTGCCGGATGGGAGGGTGAGTCGAATGAGGGGAACTGGATCTCGCCTCTTTCAGGCGATTACCAGAAAAAAAATCTTAATACTGTTCTTCACGCAGTGGATGCTATGAAAGAGGTAGGTATCAGTATAGATGATAAGAGTGTAATCAGCGGTATCCAAGAGGTGGAAAGCCTCACCGGTCTGCGCGGACGTTGGACAGTAATCAGCCATACACCTCTTACAATAGCCGACACAGGTCATAATATAGCCGGAATCACTTATAATATGAACCAACTTGGACACCTTATGGAGGAGCGACCAAGCGGTACACTAAGAATTGTGATCGGATTTGTAGCCGATAAGGCTATCGACAAGATTCTCGGTCTTCTCCCGAAAGATGCAGTGTATTATATCACCAATGCAGCTATTCCACGGGCCCTTCCTGCCGCCCAACTCGGTGTGCTAATGACTGAAGCGGGATTGAATGGCAATGTCTACCCAAGAGTGACGGATGCTTATAGCGCTGCATTGCATGATGCCGACAAGGCCAACGACATAGTGTTTGTCGGAGGATCAACTTTCATTGTAGCCGATCTCCTCACCCTCTTGTCATAAACTTACATGAAAAGAATTCTGCTACCGGCAATCCTGAGTTTATTCCTCACAACAGGCGTATATGGGGATGTGAATATCAAACCGATAGGCACATCCCCTACTCTTCATGTCAATGGGAAACCTATGCTGATAATCGTATAGGTATCAAACCTAAATAATTATATCGATGTTTTAAGTTCGATTATGTGGTCAGCACATCCTTGCGGGATTGAATCAAGATGGAGAGTGATACCACCGTTTTTATTTTTCGTATATTTTACCTTCGTGCCGTCAGCATACAATTTAGCACCCTTGACTTTACCTTTTACAGGTACATCTATTTCTGATTTAGAGGAATCAAAAACATGTACAAACAATCTGTCACCTTTACGGGTGCTTGTACCCCAATCTTGTGCGGGGAAATCGCCGGCCTCGGTGTTATAGATAGTTTCTCCATTTTCTCTTAGCCACTCCCCCATATCCTTAAGCCTTGACAAAGCCACCTCCGGAAGCTCTCCGTTAGGCTGTGGACCGACATTCAGGAGAAGATTGGCACCCATACCGGCAGCTTTAACAAGAAAGCGTATCAGCGTCGGGGTATCCTTATAATTCTGGTCAGCAACCTTATATCCCCACATACCGTTCATAGTATTACAAGTTTCCAGAGGCAGACGGCTTATCTCCTGCCCCGAGAGACCGGCAGTGTTCTCTCCGGGAAGGTCTCGCTCAAATATCTGGATATTTTCTCCCGGATAAGGAGTTTGATGATGATTATTGGCCACCATACAAGATGGCTGGAGCCTATGAATCAGCTCATATTGCTCAGCCAACTGCCAGTCGAAAGGTGTGGCATCCTGATCATGATCCCACCAACCATCAAACCATACGGCACGGATTGGACCATAGTTGGTAAGGAGTTCGGTCAGCTGGCGGTTCATGAATCCGTAATATGAGTTCCAATTCGCTTTGGATGCATCACGTCCGGTGTTATTACCCGTACGCCCCTGAGGATAGTCCTCCCGAACCCAGTCTAGATGGGAATAATAGAGATGCAACGCAATTCCTTGCTTCTGACATTCATCGGAAAGTTCCTTCAGTATGTCTCTCTTGAACGGGGTACCGTCAACTATGTTATAATCATTTTCAGCTGTGTGGAACATTGAAAAGCCATCATGATGCCGGGTAGTTATACATATATATTTTGCTCCGGCATCTTTTATGGCACTTACCCACTCGGCAGCGTTGAAATCAACAGGATAGAATCCTCTTGCAGCTTTCTTATATTCGTCAGCCTTAATACCGTTGTTGAGATACCATTCTCCCTGAGCAAACATACTGTATATACCCCAGTGAAGAAATACTCCAAAACGGTCGTTCGAAAAATCCATCTGTGATTTCATCACTTCAGGTGAAGGCACATACACATCGGTAGTCTCTCCGCTTATACTGATTGAGTTGATACCTGCCATCCCTATTAACGCGGAAAGGGCAATTATCTTAAGCTGTCTATTTATCATGATCTGATTAGATTAATTTGATTTCTCAAAGTTAATAATTTTATCATACTTATACAATCTTCCTCTCCTACAATATTCTTATTACACGTTACCCTTTAACAGTTGTCATCAGTAGATAAACAGCTGTTGCTACTACTCACAACAGTATTTCTTCAAGAAGAAAAGCCCAATGTTTTGCTTATGGATGAGCCGGAGATATCTTTGCATATTGAAGGGCAAGATATACTGATCTCCACCTTAAGATAACTGAATCCCCTCTGTCTATTAATCCGGACCACCCATTCACCTATTTTTTTGCTAACGGATGGAAAGATAGAATCATATTCATGGAAGACATTGAAACACGTTACGATAATAATTGACAGAATGGGTAGAAGATACATTCACTCCAATCATTTCGAAAATCAATATAGACTTTGAGATTGAAGAGGAAAGTTATAAGTCAAAAGGTCTTTATGCTGATAATGTATATCTGTCTAAAGTTTTTCTATTAACCAGTTGTCATCAATCGTTCGTGTCACGGTCGAAAAATTGGCTCCTATAAGAAACACTACACGATTACCAGAATAGAAAGGCCGAGCATATCCTTTACGATGAATCTGCTCCATCGCCTCAAGTGCAGTTCCATCTATCTTAAATTCAAAAATATACACATAAGACTCGGTAAGAATCTGCATGTCGCATCGCCCTACTGAGGAACTTACTTCGGTACGCTCTATAAGCCCGATCATCTTGCTTGCTATGGCCATCATATTTTGAAAATGAATCTCCTTCTTCCTTTCCGGTTCGGAACTTGTATCCGCAAATAAACTCTGCATTCGCTTCATAAAGCCATTGGGATTACCTTCCTTTATATCTTTTACAAACTCATACACACTAAATGCAGAGCGACCGTCCGATCCCTTGAAAAAATGTTTTGCAAGGGAATTCCAAAAAGCCTCCTTCACTTCATTATTAGGAAATCCTAAAATGTATTCCTTGCTTAATTTATCATAGTCCTTGATGGTGAGATAGCCGGATTGATAAAGAAGCGGAACAATATCATCATCAGTTACCAACAGATTCTCCAGTTCTTCCACTCTTCTATGCTCACCTTCAAGCCTATTCAAAGGGAAAGCTTTAGAAGCTATAAGATTAACCAAATAAGTTGACGATCCGCTACCATACCAATAACTATTGACCTCATTATCATCAAAAGCATTCATGACACTGAACGGATTATAGATATTCTCACCACGGGTAGCAAACAGATATCCATCGTACATTGTCTTAAAAAGGTCCCAAGTCTCCTCTTCTGATATCCTATGCTCCTCTGCATATTCAGCGATTGAATCAGCAAAATAATTTCTAAATTCCGTCTCACTTATACCACACAGAGTATTATATCTCGGCAGTAAAGAGATATCTTTTAGATTATTCAAACCACTGAATATGGAGACTTTACCAAACTTAGTTATACCAGTGAGCATGGCAAACCTAATATACTCATCGCATGACTTTATACTGGCATAAAATGCTCTCAATTCGGCCTTAAAGGTATCATGAAGACCCGGAGAATGAAGGCAATCGAGCATCGGCTTGTCATATTCGTCTACTAGTATCACCACTTTTTCTCCATAGTGTTCATAAGCTTGTTGTATAAGCTGTTTAAACCGATTGGCAATAGAGGAGCCTTCTGAGCTGAGGGAATATTCCATCTCAATACGTTTGAGATACCATGCGATATGTTCGACGAGTCTTTGCGGCTCTGTAAAATTTTCGGCGCTAAGGTCGAAACGAAACACTGGATATTTTGTCCATTCCCTCTCAAGATCATAAATGGCAAGACCTTTGAACAGCTCTTTCCTACCACGGAAATAAGCCTCAAGAGTTGACATCGTCAGGCTCTTCCCAAACCGTCGCGGACGACTTAGAAACACATATTGATAGCTATTAATGAGATCATAAAGTAATGCAGTCTTATCC
>CAMWZE010000158.1 GCA_947178685.1 uncultured Porphyromonadaceae bacterium | reverse complement strand
GAGTGGAGGTAGCCGGTGAAGGGCCATTCGTTTTCGGCGTTGCGACCGAGGGTGACATACTGCACCGGCTTCACAAGCAACTGGATATCTTTCTCGCTGATGAGCTTACCGTTGACGTAGACCTTCTCTATGCGACCGTCGAAATCCACCTTTATATGTTGCCATTCCCCTTCGTGAGAGCGGGCCAGGGTCTCAATCTCCTTCGGGTCGGGTGCGTTCTTATCTTTTCCGCTCACAAAGTCCTGACTCACATGGAAGAGATCCTGCCAGCCGGAGTCTTCATACCAGCCGTAGTGGTTCATTACTCCACAGCGTGGTTCGGTGCCGTTTACACCCATTATCTTCTCCAGCTCATCGTGAGAGGTGGTGAAGTCAGCGAAACACTCATTGAGTTCCATCGTAGGGTTGAGTATGACAGCCTCCATAGTGTAGGGCACATTGTCGCGCACTGAGGCCGGAAGGGGGAAGTTGGAGCGGTAGAAGTTGGTGCCGTCGAAACGTATGGCTTTCTTACCCTTTATCTCCTCTACGACTGCCGGGGCGGAGACGTTTTCAGCCTCGAAATAGCCACGGATGCCGGTGTTGGGGATATATTGGAGGGTATCGCCCACGTTGAGATTGTCGGCATTGATCTCTACGAGCACACCCTTGTTCTCACGGTCGGCCACAGGATTGCGGCGAATCTCACTTGTAGCGTCGAAAGCCTTCTCGGCGTCGGAGAGAAGCCAGTTGTAGAGGCGGAGATCAGCAATTGTGAGCGGCTTGCCGGAGGGGGCGGTGATAGTCAACGATCCTTTTCCGAGGGAGTCGTCAAGATTCAGAGGTATCCATTCGCCACCTTCGAAGGTGAGGGCGGAGAGGGTGTGAGGCATGGTGGGGGAGAGGAGCGCCGATTCAAACACCAACGATGCGCCGGGAGCTAATTCGAGCGCCTCCCTGCCGTTGATCCGCTTTGGCGATGCAGAACCTTTGGCAAGCCGGAAAGAGCCGCCGAGCTGCCCCTGGTTGTTGATCCATTCACGTCCATCCCAATCGGAACCGGTCAACCCGATCCATTGCTGAGGTCCACCGGACTCCACGGAGTCAAACACTTTTACGTTCCATAGCGAGCCATTGAAGCCCACTTTCTCCCCGCCGGTAGAGGTGATGCGCACGTAGCGTGCCTCTTTGTCGCCGTAATCGGTCATCGGTGATCCGGCGAGGCGGTTGGTGCGCTTGTCGGAGAACATCTCCCAATTCTTGCCATCAAGAGAGGTTTCTATGAGATACTGATAGAACTGTGTGCCATATTCCCATTGAGTGAGAATGGTGCGTATGCGTTCCTTCTTGCCGAGGTCGATCTCTATCCATTCCTGCCCCATACCGGCAGGACGCCAGAGAGTGCCGTTGTTGTCATCTACGGCATATTCCGGTTTGAAATTATCGTCGTAGGCGGAAGAGGCTTTCACCCTCTTGCCGAACGCGAGATTATTCTGCGAAACCGCAGGCCGGCCGAGATAGCCGATGCCGGAGTGGGTGGGTTTCACCGGGAGAATCTTGCCATCTTTGGAAAATTCCATTCTGTCGATGCACACCTGACGGTGAAATCCTCTGTTGGAGTGAGGATTATCGTGGCGGTGATAGACTATATACCAGTCATCGCCATCCTGCAGGATGCTATGGTGGCCGGGGCCGTGGATGGTTCCATCGGCGTTTGTCTCAAGTATACATCCCTCATAGGTGTAAGGACCGAGAGGGGAGTCGGCAGTGGCATACTGCACCCGATAGGTGGAATCGTGGCATGAGCCGGAGGAATACATGAAGTAATACTTGCCATCCCTCTTCAGCACGAAGGGGGCCTCGAAGAAGTCGGTTACCTCCGTGTTAGGAATAAGCCGGGTTTCGGTGAAGCTCTTCATGTCAGGGGTGAGCTTTCCGGCGCCGCAGCCGAAGCCGTCGAATATGCCCCATGTGCCCCAATACATATAGATTGAGCCGTCGTCGTCTACAAATGTCTGCCCGTCGAGGGTGATGGCGTTGGTGACGAACCGATCCGGCACGAGCACAGCCTCACTCTCTCCGAGTATGTTGGTCCAGGGTCCGCGGGGAGTATCGGCCGATCCGGCGAATAGCTGACAAGGCTGGCAATAGATGTAGTAATACTTCCCGTCGTTGGCATTATGGATCACGTCTGGAGCCCAGATCCAGTGGGAGTCGGGCCAGTTCATGGGCATAAGAGTCCAGTTGACGAGATCCTTGCTCTGCCAGAGCTGAGCCGGACCGAACCCCGCACCGCTGCCGTCGGTAGTGGCATATACGTAGAAAGTATCGCCGAATTTCTTGATGGTCGGGTCGGCGAAGTAGCCGGGTATCATCGGGTTGAAGATACCCGGCGTATTGTATGCCGCCTCCCTGCCATCGGAAGCCGGGGGAACAGGCGCGGCCCCCGCTGTTGTCTGCGACATAGAGAGGAGCAGGGCGCTCAGGAAAATAGGTTGAATGAATTTCATGACAAGATTTGTAAAGGCGACGAAACTTAAGACAACGCTTACTAAGATGAAACTTGCAAAGGCGGGGCTTGCTTATCTGGAGATGCGGAGAGCGAAACCACCCCCGGGAGCGAGATGGAGAGTCTTTCGGGTGCCACTCTCAACCTTGAATTTCTCCACAGCATAGTCGCGACCCTGCTTATCGGCGTTTACACCATCGCGGAATAGAGTGACCTCGTAAGACCCGGCAGGGAGGAAGCCAAAGTCGAGCACATAGTCACGTGGATTCCAGTCGGTCTGTCCGGCTACAAACCATCCCTCCGGCGCCTCACGGAGCGTAACTATATACTCACCCATCCGACCGTCGAGCACACGGGTGGAGTCAAAAACTGTGGGAACTGATGTTATGAAATCGGTACACTCCTGATTGTCAATGTAGTTAGTGGGAGAATCAGCGAGCATTGTGAAGGGGGAATCGTGGATGATATAGTTAGCCAGCTGATGGCAGCGGGTGCCCTGGCTGATAGGTGAGGAGTACACCGGTTTCCAAATCTTCTTCTGCTCGTTGAGCATTGCTCCCGGAGTGAAATCCACGGGTCCCGTCATCATGCGGATGAAGGGGAATGTGACGTCATATTCAGGCATATCCACCTTTGGGTCGCTCCATTTCATCTCCTCCATGCCAAACACGCTCTCGAAATTCACGATGTTGGGGTAGGTGCGGTTAAGACCCGTCGGCGGATAGAATCCGTGGAGGTCGAGCATGAGGTTGTGAGCGGCGGTGGCGTCGGCGATACGGTAGGTCATCTCAGCGGCCGTCTGGTCGTTGCGGTCAAGGAAATCCACCTTGAAACCCTTGATTCCCATGTCGCTATACTTCTTGCAGGCCTCCTGAAGCTGATTGTCGAGCACATTGAAGACAGTCCACAACCAAAGCCCCACACCCTTGCTATTGGCATAATCGATGAGCATCGGCAGGTCGATCTCAGGGATTGTGATGAGCATATCCCCACTCTTAGGGTCATACCAACCCTCGTCGAGCACCACATATTCAATGCCGTTTTTGGCCGCGAAGTCGATGAAATACTTGTAAGTATCGTTGTTGATGCCCGCTTTGAATGGCACGTTGCGCAATCCCCAGTCGTTCCACCATTCCCAGGCGGCCTGTCCCGGCTTAATCCATGAGGTGTCGGCCACACGGGAGGGGGAGGCGAGGGTGTAGACAAGATTGTTCACAGGCATCTGACGGTCGTCGGTGGTGACGGCGAGAATGCGCCAGGGGAAATTCATCGTTCCCGGCACCTTTGCGATGAAATTCTCACGCTCTGTGACATATTCCTGCTTGCGCCATGGGTAATAGTCGGTACTTTTGGGATAAGCGGCAAACCGTGCGGATAGGGTATTTGAGATGGAGTCGGCCGTTACAAACATACCCGGGTAAGCCTCCACATCACTCTCCATGAGCGAGAGCTTGAGACCGTTGCCATAATCGGCTACCACCGGGAGGAACGCGAGAAGCGGTGAGGCTGAGGATGCCGGAGTGACGGAATAGAAATTCTGAAACGCCATTGCCATCGGCTTCTCCTTGTTGGTGGAATGAGCTATATATAATGTAGGATCGCCCGCGAGACGATAGTCGGCTGTCTCTCCCGTTACGATTCTCTCCCCTTTGCCGGAGGTAGAGAACCGGTAGGCCACTCCATCGTTGAATAGGCGGAAGCCGAGAGTCTCACCGTTGGATAGGCGCAGTGTGAGCTCATTCCATTCAGCGTCGTAGGCGGGGGTATGGTGGAAGGGGGCGTTGATTTTCTCACGCAGATTTTGTTTCAGCTGCGAGTTTTTGATCTTGGGAGCCGAGGATATCCCCTCCATGTCGAGAGCCACGGGAGAGGGGAGAAGCAGCTGCTTCCCCTCGCGCGAAAGAGAGAAGGTGAGGCCGGATGCATCGTCGACTGTGAGGGCGATCAGCCCGTCGGGAGATGTGGCGTTCACGCTTTTTGCAGAGGCGCCGTCCGGGGCTGCGAGCAGGGCCATTGCCGAGAGAGCGAATATGGTCTGAAGGGTTTTCATGGGTAGGTTACAGTATGTTTGTGCGTTTAAAACAAGGGGGTGCCACAGGGGGTGGCAGGAATCCAATGCAAAGTTATAACAAAGAGTCGGAAGAGAAAGCAAAATCTGTACAAACTTATGTAAATATCGTCTAAAATAGGGGTTTGTACGAATGTATTGGACGATTTTTACCTTTTATTGGACGAATGGATGGTAGCGGAATGGTGGGGTAATGTTAACTTTGCGCCATCGAAAACCAACCTACAGACATCATGAAACTCAACTTCCCGTTTTTAATGTTATGTTGCGGCGGCACGTTGCTCTCCGGCCTTACCGCTTGCACAGGTGCCGAAGCCTACGAGGCTCCGGAAGCTCCGGTGAAGGAGGTTGCCTTCACGCAGGTGCATATCGACGACAGTTTCTGGGCGCCGCGAATCGACACCAACCGTAAAGTGTCGATCCCCTCCGCATTCAAGGAGTGTGAGAAGAACGGACGCTTCGACAACTTCGCCATAGCCGGCGGCCTAAAGAAAGGTGAAC
>CAMWZE010000157.1 GCA_947178685.1 uncultured Porphyromonadaceae bacterium | reverse complement strand
TGAGTTTTGTATAAGAGACAGGAATTTGAATTGACTTCTACCTCCACCACCTTCTCATTGCGCTCCGCACTCTCATCAGGTGTGTATTCCGTGTCATATTTCTTAAGTTCGGCACGAGTGATGGAGCCGGATTTCGCGCTGAGTTCAAGGCTGATGACATCGTTTTCAAGACGTACGATGCTGTCGTTGCCTGATAAGAAACGGGCAAACTTACCATATCGGCCCATTGATACAGAGGCGTTTCTGACAGCTTCCACAGCCTTTCTCTGCTCCTGAATCGACATCTTCTTGAGGTCGGCAGCCATTACATCGCTCCAGTTGAGCACTTTGCCGTCAACTGTTACGGTTCCGGCCACTGAATCACCCATTGCAGTAAGGTTGATAACGCCGTCATGCAGGCGTGTGGCGTGTGTGCTGTCGTGGAGCACGACGGTCTCGCCGTTCTCCATGATGTTTTTTACGAGCCATTCCTTCTCAGTAGGAGTGAGATTGTCAGGGGTTGAGGCGTTAGCTGCCTGTGACGTCACGTCCTCGGTTTCAACCTGATCTGCCGGTTGTGTTCTTTTCGGGCCAAACCAGTTGAAACAGAATAACACTCCTATAATCAGGAGCATTCCGATGATGGTGTTCTTATCCATTTCTGATGTTGTTGTTCTCTTAGCGCCTCCCTTATTGGATATCGGGAAGTCGTTTTTTCAGATTTATGGTTTTATTAATTTTACTTTTGATTTTACGAAATGCAGCAGCCCGGCTTGACAACGAAGCCGTCTTCGGCATTTAAAGTGCAAAATTAATCAAAACTTCTGTAAAAACGGGAATTATCATCAGGAAAATAGCAATAATCATCATTCCAAAGTTTCCAATAAGAAGTGCAACGACATCCTCATCTCTGATTATTTACAACTACGATAGTCACAGACGGTTGATCTCATCATCTCTAACGGCTTTCCCTTTGTATTTCGATTTGGATGCCTTGAACTGGTAATTTACAGTGATGGAGACGGTTTGCGAACCACCCTTTCTAAAGTCATGACTCACCACGTTATTGGTCTTTGTGAGTATATCATATTTCCATGAGCCGAAGATATCATTGGCAGATAGTGAGAAAGTCCAGTTCCTGTAGGTTTTACTGAGGGTGAGCGATGTCTGCCACCATGCTTTGCAGGTCTGAAGCTCTATGTCGCCGTTGCCACGTACAAAAAAGTTGAGCCACGCATACACACCCTTCGGGAGATCAAAGCGATTATTGAGTGCCATCTGCCATAAGGGAGTCTTATAGGAATGTTTCGGGTTGCCATATGTCAGATCCTGAAATACAGCCACACCCTGTAAAACCGGATGCCACATACTTACGTCAAGCCTCTGTACAGCCACCAGCTGAAGGGCGTTGTAAGATGGAAGATTCACCATCTGCGACACCGTAGCATTGAGCAGCGGCTCATAGCGTGAGGAGTAGCCAATCTTATGGAAATATCTGGTGCCTTGGACCTGGAACATGAATTTCTTATAATTCACATTCAGATCTATCTCGTGAGTCTTTACCTTTTGCAGCTGAGGATTACCTGCCGACCATTGAGTGGGAGTGGAATAGGTGTAATTATTATCAAGACTTGAATAAGATGGACGGTAGACAGCCTGTTTATAGCGCAGAGTGACGGTAAAATCACCGATATAGGAAATCCCCAGATTCGGAATCCAGTCACCATATTCTTTTGACAGGGATTTCTCAAAGACACCGTTCCTGACGTAGCGTGTGGTGGTAGCGTCATATCTCAGTCCACCGTCGACGCTCCATCTGTCAGTCACTTTCCAGTCAAACGTCAGGTATCCGGAATAAAGATTCTGTGTCACAACATCTGTCGCTGATTCCAGAATCTCAGGCACATCGCCCGTAGAAGAATTGATAAATAGCTGATTATTCTTTGTGTAGGTATAGTCGCCCCCAATCATAAAATTTAATTTCTCCATGCTTTTTTCCAACTCAACCTTCCCGGCACAGAGGTCCGCATTCATGGAGCCATGATTACGTATCATAGCTTCATCTCCATTCTCATCCGCACGATTTGAGGATCCGGAACGGTTTCGCAGATAGTCTAAATCCAAACGGAGATCTGTTTTTCCGGAAAGAGTGAAGTAGGAATAGAAATTCAGATAGTGGCGCGAGTCGGAGCTGCTTATATGGTTGTCTGAATTGATTTCTTCTATGTCACGCATATTGGTGAGAGTGACGTATCGACTGCGGTAGTCGGTTGGTAGAGTTCGTGAGAATGTATATTTCGCCCCTATCGAATGATTATGGAAATCATAATTCAGGCCTACGCCCGTGCGGAGCGATTCGGAATGGCCGGATGCTTTCCCTTGGGTGTTACTCGAAAGAGTTGTGGAACCATCCACAGGAGCCACTATCTCTGAATTTCTGCGTGTCTGTTTAAAGCGACTGTCGGAAAAGGAGAAGTCCCCAAACAGATTCAGTCCGTTTTCACTCTGAGTGCCTACATTTCCTCTGAAAGATTCCGACATCACTGATGAAACAGTGAGAGTAGTGCCGGCTCCGGCGTAGATCCCGGAATTTCTCTTTTTGGTTCTGATAAGGATCACCGATGTGACTTCCGGGCCATATTTAACGGAGGGCATAGTTATGATCTCAACGCTATCAAGATCTTTTGAGGTGAGCATATCCAGTTCACCGGAATCCCGCATGAGTCGTCCATTGATATAGATTGCCGGCGAACCCTTCCCTGCCACTACTATGCCGTTATCCGTGGCTTCTATCAGAGGCATCTGCTTTATAGCATCCACTGCAGTGCCTATGTCGCTGAGAGGATTTCCCAGCATGGAAACTTTCAGGCCCCTCGGAGTGGTCTTCACATAGTTTCTTACCGCCGACACTTCAAGCTCGTCAAGCACCCTGGTGCGGACTGTGTCGGTCTCATTCTGGCCCCAGGCATAAATAGAGGCTCCCATAAAGATTACACAAATGATCTCTTTTCTCATTATTCTGTAAATTAATTTCATGCTGCGAAATTACCATTCAAATGATAGGCTATAACGGTCAAAGGCGTGACACTTTCATTGTGTCACGCCTTTGTCACGCTCATTTACTGAAAATTAGATTAAACAGATCATCGGATGAGATCTTTTGCTTTATCCGGCTCTTACGCTTTCTCAGAGCGTCTTCGCTCGACTTCATTATCGCCCCTGCCACATCCTTGCTTATGCCTACATAACAGAGCAGACAGAAAAGAGAGTCATCTTGAGTGAGGGCAGGTTCTGTGTGCCGAAGATCTACGGATATTTCAGAGAATGTACCCACCACAGATTCCGTCAGTTCCTTCAGTTTCTCCTTCGGAATATCATCGGGATTTGGCATCATGTTAAGCTGAGCCACCAAGGAGGCTACCGGCAGTGTAAAATAAAACTCCTTAGTGAGCCGCAACTTATCCATCAGAGGAGAGAGCAGATCCAACTGCTCTGAGACTTCCTCCCTTTCCGCCTCCCTAAGCTTCACATTCAGTTCGGCTATATCCGCAATCAGCTTCATCTGATGGCGTCTCAGAGATCTGTCACGATTAAGGAAGAAAATTACAATTAAAAGAATGAGAAACGCGGCTCCGGATAGCCACAGGAATCGCGACTGTCTCTCCTCCTTCTGCATCAGTTTGCGGGAATAATTACCTTCAACTTGCTCAAGGTGCATGGAAGAGGTCAACCTTTGAATAGAATCACGGCAGATAGCGAGAGAGTCGCTATAGGTGAGTGCAGCCTCCCAACGGCCCTCTTTACGACTTATATTGTCAAGCATCCAATAAAGCGATATCCGTCCGTCAAGGCTTAGACTATCTCTGTCGATAGTTTGAAGCAAGCTCAGGGCTTTCTCATTCTCACCACTATTATTATATAAACCGGCACGTTCAATGTCAAGTTCCAGATGTAGCAGAGGCAAATTCTCCATCTGCCCACGCACGGAAATACTATCGAATATCCTTTCGGCTCTTTCCCTGTCGCCACTAAGCCAATCAATCTTTGCCAGAAAAATCCTTGACCGTGCTGCCAGATAAGCTTCGCCATAGCGGTCGCTTAGGTCACGGCATTCTCTCAGATACATTGACGCTGAATCCATATCTTGTGTGTTGATAACAAGATTCCATAACAATACAGGGAGCCATTGAAGGCTATCCGCCTCGCGTGCCGTCTCCACTGCCCTCAAGGCATAAGACTGCGCTCTGCCGAAACGATGAGAATAAGAATTGTAATACGGATCCACGAAAGCTGTGTAGAGGTCAATCCTCGTCTTGGGTGAAACACTCTCATCGAGCCGGGCCTGCGCCTCAAGAAGCAACTCCAGAGCCCTCTCATTATCCCCTTGCTCTATCAAATCTTGCGCAGCTGCCACATCTTTTCTTATGCGCTCATCCGTACTCTCCCGGCATCCGGTGCAGAGCGACAAGAGTAAAAAGAGGGCTACTACCGTAAACGCATAGGATCTCTTAAGAAGCACCATCACTCACCGGCGTGATTTAAGGGCAAAATACTTCCAAAGGGGGGCGGCCATGAGCGCCTGCTTCATTTCATCGGCCATCAGCATATGCCACACCTCATCCTCACTCAGAAGTCTCACTGAGATATCCTCGGTTGAATCAAGATGCTGACTGTCCACCTTATCCACATTTGTTGCAAGGAAACAATGCGTATAGTTATTGCAGGTAGAGGGATTCTGAGCTATCACTGTGAGCAGTTTCCATTCGCCACCGGCATAGCCCGTCTCTTCTAAAAGCTCACGCTGGGCCGCCTGAAGCATCGACTCACCCTCTTCCGACACACCTGCCACCAATTCTACGTAGTAGTCGTCTAATCCATGGCGATATTGCTCCACCATCAGGAACTTCCCCTCAGTAGTAATTGCTATAACATTAACCCAGTCGGGATATTCAAGCACATAATGCTCCGGATTGACTCGTCCATCCGGCAGACGCACCTTGTCGCGTCTTGCCGTAAGCCACGGACGGCGAATAAGATACTCACTCTCCTCAATCACCCATTTCTTCTTTTCCATATTTACAATTATCTACACAATTAAA
>CAMWZE010000156.1 GCA_947178685.1 uncultured Porphyromonadaceae bacterium | reverse complement strand
ATATACTTCTAACTGCTTGAAAACACTAAACTTACGCAAGGGAATACTTTTTGCCTTATTCTTTCAAAATCTGTATCTTTCCTGTATTCTTTTCTATAAATCTATGCTGACTATAAGCATAGTAAGGGCTTTAAGATGGATTTATATCTAAGAGTCGGTACTTCAATAAGAAGTTATGACCCTTCTCAAGAAAATCTTACTCATATGGCATCATGATCACAGTATTTCTTGTGACTATCTTTATGATAGTATTGAGTTTAAAATATTGTTATTGTATAGAAAATTGATAAATAATTTGCAATTATGATATCTAATTACTACTTTTGTGATGTATTTATAGAATATTAACATAATTTTCAGGTAAAGAAATAGTTTCTAAGGTAAAAATCAAAATTTAAGGAAAAATGAAAATTTCAGGAAGAACTGTCAGTAAGGGCTGGTTTGCCGTGCTGTTAGGAATAGTGATAATGAGTTGCATAGGGTTGTGCTATCCCTATGATAGAGAAACTTTCGCTCTTGGTGGAGATGGCGCCCTTTGGGCGAATGTGGCCTGGATGATCACCGCTACGATATTCGTACTGATGATGACTCCGGGCCTCTCCTTTTTTATGGAGGAATGGTTTAAAGGAATAGAGGAAAATTAAAACAAAATATATGACAAATCATTACAAAGGTCTTTACGACGCGAGATATGAGCATGATGCCTGCGGAGTGGGTTTGCTGGTAAATGTCGGGGGGCGTAAGAGCCACCGGCTTGTGGAGAAAGCACTTCAGGTGCTCGAACATATGGTGCACCGTGGTGCTGAAGGTGCCGATCCGCTCACCGGTGACGGTGCCGGAATAATGGTGCAGATACCCCATGAATTTATTCTCCTGCAAGGAGTGCCCGTGCCGGAGAAGGGACGCTATGGCACCGGAATAGTCTTCATGCCGCGCGATGAGGAGTCGCGTGAGGCTATTCTTGACATTATTGAACGCGAGGCGATGGCCGACGGAATGACACTTCTTGCCGTGAGAGACGTGCCCACCAATAATTCAATGCTCGGGGAGGTGGCAAAGAATGCCGAGCCGGTCGTGAGGCAGATATTCGTATCCGACGAGGAGAGCGACCGTCCTATGGAGCTGCGCCTTTACCTCCTTAGGAAAAGAGTGGAGAAGAAAGTGGCGGAAACTGACCTCCCGGGAAAAGAGGATTTCTATATCTGTTCGCTATCATCGAAGACAATGGTCTACAAAGGGATGCTCACCAGTCTTCAGTTGCGCTATTATTATCCCGATTTGATGAATCCCCGCTTCACTACGGCCATGGCCTTGGTTCACTCCCGATTCTCCACCAACACCTTTCCGGCCTGGAGCCTCTCTCAGCCTTTCAGAATGTTGGGGCATAATGGAGAGATCAATACCATCCAGGGTAACCGTCTATGGATGAAAGCCCGAGAGGGTGGTCTGCATCCCGAAGCTTTCGGCGGTCAGGACATGACGCCTATTCTACAACCCGGAATGAGCGACTCTGCCTCACTCGACAACGTATTGGAATTTTTTGTGATGGCCGGAATGTCGCTTCCGCATGCGCTCGCCATGCTCGTGCCGGAATCATTCAACGATAAGAACCCGATCAGTCCCGCTCTGAAAGCTTTCTATGAGTATCATTCCATTTTGATGGAGGCATGGGACGGCCCGGCCACGCTCCTTTTCAGCGACGGCCGATATGCGGGCGGTATGCTCGACCGTAACGGTTTGCGCCCGGGTCGCTATCTTATAACCGACAACGACACTGTGGTGATAGCATCAGAGACCGGAGTACTCGCATTCGACCCTTCGGAGATAAAACGAAAAGGGAGATTGAAGCCCGGCAAGATGATGATTGTGGATATGAAGGAACACCGCATCCTCTTCGATGAAGAGATAAAGGAGACACTTGCCGGTATGAAGCCCTACCGCGACTGGCTCGCCGGCAACCGTGTGAAGCTCGACACCATCACATCCGGCCGGAAGGCTGAAGAGAAGGTGAAGGGATTTAACAAACTTCTCCATACGTTTATGTACGACAGCGAGGAGGTGGAGAAGATAATCACACCTATGACCGTGGATGCTAAGGAACCTATTCATTCAATGGGAGACGACACTCCACTTGCCGCACTTTCAAGAAGGCGCCAGCCCCTTTACAATTATTTCCGTCAGCATTTCGCACAGGTTACGAATCCTCCGATCGACCCGCTCAGAGAGGAGCTGGTGATGAACCTTGACAGCTACATAGGAGCCGTGAGCCGCGAGATGCTCGACTTCTCACCTGAACAGTGTAAGATGGTGCTTCTGAAGCGTCCGGTGATCACTAACCGGGAACTTGACCTTCTCTGCCATCTCCGATATAAGGGCTTCGATGCCTGCCGACTCGACATGACATTCCCTATAGAGGATGGTGCCGAGGGTATAAAGAAGGGTATAGCCCGTCTCTGTGAGGAGGGTGAGAAAGCTGTGGATGAGGGGTGCAGCTATATTATACTCACCGACCGGGGTGTCTCAGCGAATCGCGCGCCTATACCATCGCTCCTTGCAACAGCTGCGCTCCATCATCATCTTATCAATGCGCGTAAGCGCACACGCACTGCTATTGTGGTTGAGACCGGTGATGCCCGGGAGGTGATGCACTTCGCACTGCTTGTTGGCTATGGAGCTTCGGCTATAAATCCCTACATGGCTTTCGCCGTGATTGAGAAGATGGTGGCCGATAAAAAGGTGCAGCTTGATTTCGCCACAGCGTCACGCCATTTTATAGAGGCCGTTGATAAGGGACTTCTTAAGATAATGTCGAAGATGGGTATCTCCACACTGACTTCTTATAAGGGTTCGCAACTCTTTGAGGCTATCGGTCTTTCAGACGAAATCTGCAATAGCTATTTCGGAGGAACCCCTTCGAAGATAAGCGGTATCGGCCTGAACACAATAGCGGAAGATATCCTTGATGCTCATAAAGAGGCCTGGGGCGGTGATTTTGATGAAGAGGCTCCATTGCCGAATGTAGGAAGATATTCCTTTAAGAAAGATGGTGAGATTCACGCATGGAATCCTGAGGCTGTCAAGGCCCTGAGAGTGGCCACCCGTCTCGACAGCTATGAGCAGTTCAAGAAATTCTGTGATATGATAGATCACGGCCATAGCCCTATCTTCATAAGAGACTATCTTGAGATAGGAGGTCTGGGAGAGGGTATCGCCATAGAGGAGGTGGAACCGGAAGAGGAGATAATGAAGCGATTCTTTACGGGGGCCATATCATTCGGAGCGATATCGGCAGAGGCGCATGAGGCTATAGCGGCTGCCATGAACTCCATCGGAGCGAAATCCAACACCGGAGAGGGTGGCGAGGATTCAGCCCGCTTCACGCCATGCGAGGATGGCACGTCGGTAAGAAGTGCTGTAAAGCAGGTGGCATCCGGACGGTTCGGTGTAACGGCCAACTATCTTGTGAATGCCGATGAGATTCAGATAAAGGTGGCACAGGGAGCCAAGCCCGGCGAGGGTGGACAGCTTCCGGGATTCAAGGTAGACAAGATTATCGCCAAGACCCGCCATTCGATACCCGGCATATCCCTTATCTCCCCGCCACCTCATCACGACATATACTCTATCGAGGATCTCGCCCAACTTATCTTCGACCTCAAGAATGTGAATCCGCGGGCAAAAGTTTCCGTGAAGCTCGTGTCGGAGTGTGGTGTGGGTACGATCGCAGCAGGTGTGGCCAAAGCGAAGAGCGACCTGATCACCATATCGGGTAGCGACGGTGGCACAGGAGCGTCTCCGGCCTCATCAATACGTTATGCCGGAACACCCGTGGAACTCGGACTCTCAGAGACGCAGCAGACGCTTGTGATGAACAATCTCCGCGGACAGGTGCGTCTTCAGGCGGATGGTCAGCTCAAATCGGCGCGCGACGTGCTTGTGATGGCAATGTTGGGAGCTGAGGATTACGGATTCTCCACGGCAGCCATGATTGTGCTCGGTTGTATAATGGATCGTCGTTGCCACACCAACAAATGTCCGGTAGGCATAGCCACCCAAAATCCCGAACTTCGAGCCAAATATGATGGTCAGTCTGAGTATCTCGTGCGCTATTTCCGTTTCCTTGCACGACGCATCCGCGAGATGATGGCGGAAAGGGGTATCCGCAACCTCAACGAGATAATAGGGCGACCAGACTTATTGAAGGTGAAGCCGGATCTTCCGGAGGGGCTGGATCTGTCAAGGCTTCTCTATATTCCGGAAGAGGCTCAGACGAACAGCATAATATGTGTATCGGCGCAGAAGCATGATATAGATAATGTGCTTGACCGCAAGATAATAGCTATGGCTTATCCCGCCATACACTCGGCCACACCGGTTGAGATGGAATTTCCGGTGAGCAACACCGACCGTTCTGTAGGAGCGATGCTATCCGGAGAGGTGGCTTTGAAGTATGGCGACGAGGGTTTGCCTAATCATGATATTATCAAGGTGATTTTCAAAGGGTCGGCCGGTCAGAGCTTCGGAGCATTCCTGACGAAGGGGATAACATTCCGTCTGGAAGGTGATGCGAATGATTATGTAGGCAAGGGATTGTCGGGCGGCCGTATCGTGATAGTTCCCCCAGAGGGTAGCGAGTTTGCACCTGAGGCCAACATCATAGCGGGGAATACCATACTCTATGGAGCAACCTCGGGTGAGATCTTCATCAACGGTAGAGTGGGAGAGCGCTTCTGTGTGCGCAATTCCGGAGCAGTTGCTGTTGTTGAGGGTGTAGGCGACCACTGTTGCGAGTATATGACAGGTGGTGTAACGGTCGTGCTTGGACGCACAGGACGTAACTTCGCCGCCGGCATGAGCGGAGGTGTAGCTTATGTTTATGATCCCGAACGAACGTTTGACTATTTCTGCAATATGGAGATGGTGGAGTTGTCGCTCGTTGACGACGCTGCTGATGCCAGGGAGCTTCACCGACTCGTATCGGCACATTACCGTCACACACGTTCACCGCTGGCAGCGCGTCTTCTTGACGACTGGGACAACGCAGTGAAAGACTTCATTCAGGTGATGCCGACAGAATATAAG
>CAMWZE010000155.1 GCA_947178685.1 uncultured Porphyromonadaceae bacterium | reverse complement strand
TACGGCAGTTTTCGATGCCCATGTGTTCGCCAATTCTTTTTACAGGAAATATTTTGTTTGAAGAAGAAAATAACAGTTTTCCAATGCTACCGCAAAGTTAGCTATTTTAGAATTAAGCAAGCAATCACCTGCCTATCATTAGCCACCACTATGGTGCAGTTCGTCATTTAGTCTTTGACTGATATGAAACGTCAAGGTTTAATACCGTAAAATTGTCATTATACCTTAAGACGGTCATATCTCCTTCGTGACAATCGTTTTCGATATTCCTCCCGTGATATTCATCTCCCATGATCAGTTCGTTCGCCACTACAAATATGCATTTAATCATTTTTCTTATGAAATCAATTTTCACAACGTAGTAATATTCAGACAAATACAATTACAATACTCAAAATTAAGTATTTTTCAGACGAGATAATATACCGAACTTTGCATAAAATTTAAGGCTCAATACTATTAATAAATATGTCATCGCCCAAGAAATATATCTTAGCAGTACTTGTAATTTGTTTGCTATCGTTAAATCTGTCTGCCAAGGATATTACCGGCATGATTTCCGGAAAGGTTCTTTCTTCAGATGGTGAACCGATAGATTATGCGAATGTATATCTGAAAGGTACAGCTTTTTCAAGCACCACTAATGACAAAGGGTTATATCATATCAATGCTCCTGCCGGCACCTACACTATAGTCTTCTCATCTGTCGGTTATGAAAAACTGGAGCTGAAAGCGACCATAAAGGCAAAAGACCGCACTAAACTCAATGTCAAATTGAAACCGGCAACTCAGCTGGCGGAGGTCATAGTAGTTGGAAACACTCTGAGCAAGGTAAAGAACTCGGCATTCAATGCCACAGCGGTTGATACAAAGGAACTGGTGAATACCACCAAAACTCTTAGCGAGGCTCTCTCTAAAGCTCCGGGTATGAAAATCCGCGAGAGCGGAGGTGTAGGATCAGATATGGCGGTGACGATGGACGGGTTCAGCGGAAAGCATGTAAAAGTGTTCATTGACGGTGTGCCTCAGGAAGGAGTCGGAAGTTCATTTGGCATAAACAACATTCCTGTAAACTTCGCCGACCGTATCGAGGTGTATCGTGGAGTAGTCCCTGTAGGATTCGGGTCTGACGCGATCGGTGGTGTCATTAATATTGTCACACCCAAACGCCAAAGGCGATGGTTTCTTGATGCATCTTATTCTTACGGCTCATTCAACACCCACAAGGCATACGTAAATTTCGGACAGACCCTCGGCAACGGATTCAAGTATGAAATCAACGCATTTCAAAATTATTCCGATAATGACTATTGGGTTGACGCCCCTGTCGAGAATTTCACCACCGGTGGCATCAACAGGAATAAGCTTGAGCATGTGCGCCGTTTCAACGATACATATCATAACGAGGCAGTAATCGCTAAAATAGGATTTGTAAATAAACCGTGGGCCGACCGACTTATGGGCTCATTTACATATTCCCACATGTATAAGCAGATACAGACAGGTGTGCGGCAAGAAATTGTTTATGGACAGAAGCATCGCCACGGTCATTCCCTTATCGGAGCCGTGGAATATGGCAAACGCAATCTCTTCACAAAAGGGCTTGACGTAGCGTTCAATGCAAACTATAACCGCAACGTCACAATCAATGTTGACACTGCGTCTGTGAAATATAACTGGCGTGGAGAAACCGATCCTCTTAATTCTCCCGGCGAACAGTCGTATCAGAATTCACGGGCCAACAACAATAACTGGACAGCTACGTTCACCACGGATTATCGACTCAATGATAATCATCTCTTCACTGTAAACGATGTATTCAATACATTCAATCGCTCTAACGACAATTTGCTTGCCTCCATTGTAAGCTCAGATGAAATAGGGAAAATCACCACCAAAAACATCGTGGGATTATCTTACAGGTATACCCCGAACAACAAGTTGAATTTTATCGCGTTTGGCAAACAATATCACCAATATGTGTCCGGACCGGCCGCCACTACATCTGCGCAGGATACTTATGTAAAAAGCTCCCGCTCGGTTGATGCCTTTGGCTATGGTGCAGCCGGAACATGGTTCATGCCTCTCGGATTCCAGATGAAGGCATCTTACGAAAAGGCATACCGTCTGCCCACTATCGAAGAGATGTTTGGCGACGAAGATCTTGAAGTCGGCGATATGTCGCTGAAACCTGAGTCAAGTCATAATGTCAACCTGAATCTAAGCTACAACGCAACATTCGGCAACAACATAATTTATGTTGAGGCAGGATTCATTTACCGCGACACAAGAGATTATATACAGCGCAACATCTTGGCCTTGAGCGGTGGAAAGTCGGCCGCCACCTATGTCAACTATGGCAAGGTTGATACAAAAGGCTTTAGTGTCTCGGCACGCTACAATTTCTCAAAGTGGGTAAGTCTCGGGGGCAATTTCACTCAGATGAATGTGCGCGACAACATGAAGACGGCAATGGGAAGCACAATGGCGAATGTGGCTTATAGGGAGCGCATGCCCAATCAACCCTATATGTTTGCTGATTCCGACATTAACTTCTACTGGCATGGTCTGGGCGAAAAAAGCAATGTGCTTACCGTTGCCTACGACAACCAGTACACCCATAAATTCTGTTATTACGCCTCCAATATAGGCTCTAACAACAACGACTATATGGTGCCTGATCAATTCTCTCATAATCTCACCGTATCTTACGGCATTAAAAACGGAAGATATAATTTTTCTTTCGAGTGCCGTAATTTCACCAACGAACGGCTTTACGACAACTTTAGCCTCCAGAAAGCAGGCAGAGCCTTTTATGGGAAGGTAAGAATATATTTTGGCAACTGATAAAAATAATTGATAATGAAGAAGAAATTTCTGTTTGGCGCATTTGGCGCGCTGATGATGCCCATGGCATTGGTATCCTGCTCAAGCTCCGATGAGCCAAAGAATGGAGGTGAGAATGACAGTGACAGTAATGGTAAAGGTAAATTTGTATTTGCCACAACTGTTCAAGGCTCTAATGCCACTTCCTATGTGCTGCTTACCGGTGAGTCGCTTGACGAAGGGACTCTATCGCCGGTCAACAACGGTTTGCTTAACGACGGAGCAACTCAGTGGGTGTTTCACAAGAACTACCTCTACGCTCTAACCTATAATCAGGGCAATGCCGGAACCACACGCAGTTACATACTCGGAACTGACGGTGAAATGACTGCTCGCGGCACAGAATATCGCATCAGCCGTTTTTCATCTTACGGTGCCTACGACAACGATATTTTGACGATGGCTACGGGAGAATCTGCCGATGTGGTTGACGCAAACGGCTATCATGCCATGATGCTCAACGTGACCTACCTGGATGTTATTAACGAAACCTCCACCACCAATCATGCTACTGCAGAGCACCCCTATCTGATGGAGAATTTCCTCGGTAACGGTGAATATGTCACTCTCGCCGGAGCCGAACAAAGCGGATCACGCTTGTATTGCGGAGCAATTCCGATGGGTCTGAGCCAATACGGCGCGGCCTACGACAATGGGAAATGGATACGCGAAGGATACGAACATCTTGTACATACTGAAGCAGGAGGCTCCGGCGCTGGCTCGTATAAGGCAGGTGAACTTGTCGGCACACAGTATCCCGACGAGTGCTGGGTCGCAATTTACGACAACGACGATTTCCTTAATCCGACACTCGTGAAAACCGATCGTATCAGCACACCTTCGGGGCGCTACAGATCGCAGTATTATCAGACAATCTGGGCAGCGGATAATGGCGATATCTATGTATTCTCCCCCTCTTATGCCAAAACTATGACCGATCCGCTTCAGAAGACAAAGCTCAATGCCGGCGTATGCCGCATTCCGGCCGGCTCGAAACAATTTGACGACTATTATTGTGATATCGAATCGCAAGCCGACGGTAAGTCGTTCATGCGTTGCTGGCCCGCGGGAGGCAATTACTTCCTGATGGTGATGTACGACCGTCCACTTTCCCAGAGTGGGTTTGCCGGTACCGACCTCGCAATCTTTGACGCCACATCAAAGAAACTGTCATACGTAACCGGACTCCCTGACAATGTCACATCATTAGGCAAGACAGTATTTACTCAAAACGGCAACGTGTATATCCCTGTCAACGTGGAAAATGGCTATCCCACAATATATCGGATCAATCCCGCAACCGCTCAGGCCACCAAGGGTGTGGTGATCGAGGGTGCTTCCGACATAACAGGCTTCGGATATTTGGATCCTGTAAAATAATGCTCTATGAAGATTTTTCGTAAGATTCATCTGTGGCTTTCCGTGCCATTCGGAATAATCATAACCCTAATTTGCTTCTCAGGGGCAATGCTTATCTTCGAGCCGGAAATTACCCGTAGCATTAAAAGCGATGTTTACTATGTAAGCTCCTCCGATGGAGAACCAATCCCTATGGGCGAGCTTATGGAAACTGTCAAAGCTACTTTACCCGATTCCGTGTCCATCACAGGGGTAACAGTGTTTGCCGACAAAGACAGGACATATCAGGTAAATCTCTCCAAACCTCGCAGAGCCTCTTTGTTTGTTGATCCATATTCCGGACAAATCACCGGCAAATATGAACGTATCGGCTTCTTCTCTACGATGTTCAAGCTCCACCGCTGGCTTCTTGACAGTGCTAATCCTCATGGAGATGGTGTTAAAGTCGGCAAGCTTCTTGTAGGCATCTCCACTCTTATCTTCGTGATTGTCCTTATAACCGGAGTCATCATATGGTGGCCGCGCGCCCGTAAGAATCTACGTCGCAGTTTATCGATCTCATTCAAGGATGGCTGGCGTGGTATATGGAAGGGTCTGCATGTGGCAGGCGGCATGTATGCACTACTATTCGTTCTTGCAATGTCCTTGACAGGACTTACATGGTCGTTCAACTGGTATCGTACAGCATTTTATGCAGTATGTGGCGTTGAACACACACCAAGAAATTTTGGGGACACCACAAATAAAAAGTCTGTTGAAAACGGCCAACGTAACGGAGAAAGACACGGCGAATACAGAGGTGGTCATCGCGGAGCAAATAGCGAGGGTCGCGGTGAAGG
>CAMWZE010000154.1 GCA_947178685.1 uncultured Porphyromonadaceae bacterium | reverse complement strand
CCCTTATCCTTATGTTGAATGTCAAATAGGTAATTTTATAGGTGAGTTTCTTAAAGAGACCGGTAACTATGGGATGGTCGCTGAATACGGTCTTGAAGAATTCTCAATGAATGTGCTTGATAAAAAAAGAACAGCTACCGAAAAGATTGTCTCCTTACTTCGATTTTCTCTGGCTAAGGATTACAGACAGGAATTGGCAAAGAAAATCCGTCATTTCTATGACCTCTATTTCCTGATGGAAGATCCGGATTGTTCGGGTTATTTTCATTCTATGGAATTCAGCGTAGATCTTAAATCATTGCTTGACCATGACCGCACTATGTTTGACAATCCGGCTGACTGGAATAAACGACCCGTGTCAGATTCTCCACTATTCACATCGCTGGATGAAGTCTGGGACAACGGTCTTTCTTCCTTATATGAAAGAGAACTGTCGGCTTTAGCATACAAGTCAATCCCTTCTGCCAAGTCGGTTATAGATAGTGTATCTCAAATTATGGGAATTATACAGTCTTCTGGGATGTAATTATCATATATTTTTTGAGCCTCAGGAATACTCAGTACGATACCTCGAATTTATTCAGTGTATTTTACAGGTACCAGATTTATTCAATTTAACAAAGTGAATCATTTCAAAAACACAAAATACATTTTTTTTACGTCTCAAATTTGTCGGTTTTCTTACGTATAAAAACCGACAAAACAACATAAAGCCCCGATAATCACAGTGTGGATTATCGGGGCTTGTACTTTTAATACGGTCATCTATATGAGGGATGATAGTTTTCTTTGAGGTATTCCTCAATCTCGCGGTCGGCATATAGGATTTTACCACCGAGGGAATAATATCCGAAAACGCCCTTGATACGATAGTTGGATAGTGTGGAACGGCTTATCCTTAATTTTCGGGCAAGTTCTGCATCTGAAAGAAATCTCTTGCCATCGAAGAGTGGTCTGGCACATTCTGCCAATTCCCGTGCATATTCCTTTATCTCCGATAGAACACCGAGTAGTTTCTGACGGTCTTCTCTTGAAATGGTTATTTCATCCATCGCTCGCAATATTATAGTGGAGTATGCGTCCGATTTCAGAAGCAGGATAATAGACTTTGCCTTCAATGACAGAGTAGCCTATCTTCCCCTCCATCCGTAACGCAGTCATCCCTCGTTGGGAACGTCTGAGTATTTCCTGAGCCGATATGTTGTCTATCCACTCCTGTCGTTCACTTCTTGAAAGGCGATTAACGGCCAAGACAAGAACAGAACGGCAATCGGCAAGAGCGGATAGCATAGCGTCGAAAACGCTACGTTCAATTCTAATGTATTCCATAATTGGGTGGTTTTAGTGGGTGATGGTTTCGAGAAAAAGCATTCCTGTGATATTCCGGACTATCAGTGGTGCAGACTATTCTTCTCAGGGGTAACACGATTAACCGCCGGATGAGCGTGATGTGTCTCCGTTTTTGCTTTTTCAACACGGCTTAGATTAAAATAGTTCTCTGATTTATAGTAGTTTCCCAAGATTCCACGCACTTTCCCCAACATTCCCCAACATTGAAATTTGCGTTAAACAAAGACCGATATTCCGATTGTTTTTAAGTCAAACCGCCACCGAAAGCGAAGCCGAAAACGGTTCTCATCAGTCAGACTGACGCGCGACATCTACAATGAGAATTCAAATCGGATTCAATGGGTCATCCTCAAAGGAAATACATGGTTCCTTGATGGTTCCCTGCACACCGGACCATTCCTGAAGGAATACCCTCCGGAAGTCTGTAAACGGTTTATCCCTGAAAAAATAAGAATTATTCATTAAGGATTCCAATTCATGCAACGGATTGGTACAGGGAATCATACACTCTGTTTTATCCCGACAGGAGCATATTCTCAAATCTTAATGAATCTTAAAATATCAGGGAACTACCCTGGGAAGTTCCTCAGCTACCTCCTGCAAGATGACGAACTTTGCAACATAAACAAACACTAAATCCAAAGAAAAAAATGAAAGCAAACAAGACAATCACCTCAGCAGAGTTCGATATCCTCAGCCGTATGCTCCTCGAAATACAGAAGGAAGTAAGGGAACTTAAAGACGGCGTACACACTCGCATAGACGGTGCAATACGCAGCGTGAAGGACGCATTTCAGGGTTTCGGTATCCTTGATCCCGAGGAAGACATGTGGACCGAGAAGCAGGTACGCGAACGCTACCATGTCGATAGAAAGACCATGTACAACCACCGTAAGAGCGGCAGGATAACAGGTCACAAGAACGGCTCCGGCAGGAATTGCAAAATCTATTATCGCAAGGCCGATGTAATGGAGCTGTTCGCAAGCATAAACAACTGACACTACACACTTACACAAAATAATCAACGTGTCGGCAACGGCACAAGTATCTAACCACAAAAAACTTTTTTATGGCACAAGAACAAAAGAAAGAACAGGAAGAAGTGCTTATCGTCCGTAACAACGAGACCGGGAAGGTAGGCGCAGTGACCGGACTCAACAAGGACGGTTCACCCAAGATGGCTGATGTAAAATCAGCATCACTCGCTGACCTCGTGAGATTTTCCAAAGGTCAGAATCCTATGGAGGCGTTCCTCTCAAACTTCGTCCGCCAGTGCAAGAACCCCTCAACATTCGGATTCTTCAAAGTCCCGGCTGACCGCTTTGAAAGCGTAGGCCGTGCAATGGCTGACTTCATGCAGGAACCGGAAAAGAATGCCGACATCCTGAAGGACTTCAAGGTTGACGTCCCTCAGCAGACTCAGAAGCAGGAGGAGACTCAGGCAACCGCACAGGCTGAAAAGCCCACCTCTGGAACCGAACAGACGGAGGTCAAGCACACCGCAATCGACGAGAGCAGGATTGACTGGGACAGCCTAAATGAGAAATGGGGCATCGACCGTGCGGAACTTGAAAAGAGCGGCGACCTGAAGGAGATGCTTTACAACCGCAAGTCAAAGCTGGTGACAGTCACCCCCTCGTTCGGAGGTGAGAAATTCCCGATTGACGCGCGACTCTCATTCCGTACCGATGCTGACGGCAATGTCAAGGTGGTTCCCCACTTCATCCACAAGGAGCCGAAGCTCGATCAGGAGTTCAATGGTTATCAGTTCACCAAGGAAGATAAGGCGGCTCTGAAAGAGACAGGCAATCTCGGTAAGGTCGTGGAACTGACCGACAAGGCTACGGGTGAAAAAGTTCCGTCATTCGTCAGCATCGACCGTCTTACCAATGAGATTGTATCGGTCCCCGTGAAATCGGTATTCATCAGGGATACCATCGGCGACACCAAGCTGACAATGGCGGAGGTGATGCAGCTGAAGGAAGGCAAGGCTCTCCCACCAAAGCAGATTACCGGGAAGAACGGCCAGTCATACAATGTCGTGCTTCAGGTATCGGCAGACCGCAAGGGAATCGAGTTTGTTCCCGGCGGCGCACGTCGCCAGTCGCAGTCCGAGAATCAAGGACAAGCACAGACCTACGGCCAGCAGCAGGGACAGGAGAAATCCTCATGGCTTACGAAGGACGGACTCATCAAGCCGATCTCCAAATGGGCAGGCGTACCGATGACTCCCGAACAGCAGGAAGCCTACAAGAAGGGCGAAGTCGTAGAAATGAAGAACATGGTCGACAAGAAAGGTCAGCCCTGCACAGTCTATCTCCAGTTCAACCCCGAGAAGCAACGCCCCGTCACCTCATTCAAAGACCCGCGTGTAAAGGTCGCCGAGGAAAGTCGCACGCAGAAGGCAGTCAATAACGACGGTCTGACAAATGAAGCCACGAAGTATGTGGCAGAACCGCTCCAGAAGTATCAGACCACACCTAAGGATGATGCCCAGATGAAGCAGCAGCGTAAGAACAAAGGTCCGAAAATGTAAATCCCGGCCACTCTGATTTGCCAACGGGAGGTCCGGAACTCCCGAAAGCATATCACCCACTAAATCCAAAATATCCACCCATTAAAGTAAAAATCAAAAATGAAACAGAAAAACATCATAACTGTGGTGACGGATCACCAGCTCACCGCAGACACAATCGCCAAGGCTCTCGGAGCAAACAGCAAATGCGACGGTTATTATACCGGTAACGGCTACGCAGTGACATGGACCGGCGGAGAACTTGTTGAGGCAACCTTCTCACCTGACGAAAGTTTCGTCCTCTCAACCACACTCAATCCCAGACACATCTTCGCCCATAACTTTAAGTTCGCCATGCGCAACTATGACGAGTTGCTCGGTTGGAACAAGAGCGAGCAGGATTCAAGACAACTCGCCACCATCACCTCGCTTATCAATATGAGCAAGCTCGTGGTCAATGCGATGTCTCCCGACCTCTATGGTGAGACCTGCTTCCTCAGTCTTTACTATCTCATCGGCAATCCCATAGCAGTTCGCCGCGCATGGCTTCCCATCCTCACACGTCAGGCTATCGTCAAGGGTATCGAGAACGGTCCCAAGTATCCCGAAAAATATGAGGAATGGCTCAAAAGCGAGATGTATAACCTAATCGCAGAGAAATCCAAGGAGGCTACGAAAATTCCTGAACCGATTTTTGTTGAAACTCCCGTTGACAGGATTCCCGATGAGGTGACAGCCCTCGGTATTGCGGGAGTAAAGCCGGGTGATGCAACAATCCTTGCGGACACTATCCACACATACACGGCAAAGCCCACGCTCTTCAATCTTCCTCAGCTGCTTATCGAAACCGCTGTTGAACTGGACTGGCTACACGAAAAGACCGTGGCAACCGCGCTTACACTCTACCGTAAGAAACTCATCTCGTACCCGCTGGTGAAGCAGAACTATATTCCGCATAATGTCTGGAAACAGATGCTCCACAACCGTGAAATACTCCGCCATAACCCCAAGTGGGGATACAAAGTCAAAGGCTGGAAGGTATCAAAGCGCCACAACTTCTCCGGGTACGAGAATCCCTATTACGGATTCGGTATCGTGACAACCGGACTTCATCCCACCGACCTTACCCGCGATGAGGAAAGGCTCTACAACCTGATTGTAAAACGGGTGATAGAGGCTTTCAAACCCGCCCGGTCTTACCGTAAGAAACGTAAAAACAACAAAAGAGCCTGAACACCACATATAT
>CAMWZE010000153.1 GCA_947178685.1 uncultured Porphyromonadaceae bacterium | reverse complement strand
CTATAGAGACTACCCACTATGGCGCCCATAGATGTGCCGGCTACATAGTCGATAGGTATATCGTTCTCTTCCAAAGCCTTTATTACGCCTACATGAGCTATTCCCTTTGCGCCTCCGCCACTTAGCACAAGTCCTATCTTCTCTTCGGCATGCAGACCCGAAAGAATAGTGGATATACAGAGCATAATTATAAACGTGGCAGCCCGCGTTTTGGGACCGGAATGTTGTAGAAGATCCATGTCGAGTTAAGTGTTATTTCTTTAGATAGTTTGCAGTGGAAAGTTTTATACATCCTTAAAAGATGTAGGTTTATAGATATAATGCCATCTGTTAATAAAAGTTTAACAGATGGCATTATATTTTCATTACAATCTTTCTCTTTGTACGGCGTCAGTTGGTCTTCAGTGTTGATATCTAACGGTCGTTTATCAGAAGCTTTTCGAGTCCGGGGGTGATCCATACAGTAGAATCAGCGAGAATCAGCAATGCCTCATACCCGGCAGAACTCATCATAGTTTTCGAGACCTCACTTCCTGCTGCCATACAAGCTGTAGCCATGGCATCTGCCATCATAGCCGTAGGGGCGATTACAGTTGCACTCACTACATCGGTAGCCACGGGACGTCCGGTTTTAGGAGAAATAGTATGACCGAACCGGTGCCCCTTTTCCATATGGAAATTTCGATAATTGCCGGAAGTAGCCAAACCCGCATCCGTGAGCTTGATTATTGCTGAGGAATCATGTATAATTGAGTCAGAAACCACAGGGCGGTCAATCGAGACTTTCCATTGAGTCATAGAAGGACTTACACCGGAGGCTACAATCTCTCCACCAATCTCTACAAGATAGTCGGTCACCTCATTTCTTCTAAGCATGGCGCCCACAGCATCGCATGCATATCCCTTTGCCACGGCTGAGAAATTGAAGCTGATGTCAGGATTCTCCTTTACGAGCGTATCTCCGTTCAGATGAGTCTTCCCGATCCCTACATACTTCATGATGGCATCGATATTGAGGGTGTCAGCCGTAGGTGTATGACCCATCCCGAAGCCCCATGCTGTTATGAGGGGTGAGAGTGTGGGGTCAAACATACCACAACTTTTACTATTCACGTCAAGCGAGGCCTTATACACACGTTTGAAATGTTCGTCAACCACTGTAGAGATATTTCGGTTTACACGGCTCACCAGAGATGTAGTGTCGAATACGTTCAGGCTCTTTCCAACATCATCGAGCACCGTCATTACTGAATCCTCAAGACTTTTGTCACCCTTAAAGGTGATGTGGTAGGCTGTGTTCCAGATGAGGCCCTCTGTGCGGTGGTATTCGCTTTCTTTGCATCCTGTATAGGCTAAGGCTACAATGATGCACAGGGGGATCAAAAACCCTTTTTTTATCTTTGATACCATGAAATAAATGTATTTATCGTAAAAATTTTGTGACAAAGTTAGCGAAAATCAATAATATTTTGTAAATTTGGTGTCGCATAATCACTGATATCCGGGAATTGATACCCGTATTATTAATTTTTTATTTATTAAAGAACATAATCAAGATCAAAGCTATGAACGAATCATTTATATTTCTCGCAGAGGGATTCGAAGAGATTGAGGCCCTCACGGCTATTGATGTGATGCGTCGTGCCGGCATGAATGTCAAGACAGTTTCCATAACAAGAGCCCTCCAGGTAAAAGGCGCTCACGGCGTGACAGTTAACGCTGATGTACTCTACGACAATACACTATTTGCCAATGCCAAATGGCTTGTGCTGCCCGGTGGAATGCCGGGCGCGACAAATCTTTATGAGTTCTCGCCCCTTCAGGGGCTTCTGCGTCGTCAGGCAGAGTCTGCAGATGGCCGCATCGCAGCTATCTGTGCCGCGCCGGCTGTCGTGCTTGGTCAGCTCGGGCTCCTTAAAGGCTTGAAAGCAACTTGCTATCCCGGTTTTGAGGGTATGCTTGAAGGTGCAGAGGTAAAGGATGCCCCGGTTGTGGAAGACGGAAAGTTTGTACTTGGCAACGGCCCTGCCAATGCTCTCATCTGGGCTCTCAATATCGTGAAAGAGGATAAGGGTCTTGCAAAGGCTGAGGAGGTTGCCTCCGGGATGCTTTTTTACCCATCGCTTGAGGAGAAAATAGTGAATTATTTCGGATAACCCGACAGGTGTCATAATTTGAAGATATAATTGATGGCATATTTCACTCTTCAGCACGACGGTGAGGGTAAATACACAGAAAAGATGAGTCGTTTCCTGTCGTTTGCCATAAAGGTAGACGATGCGGAAACGGCTCGTGAATATGTGAAGGAATACCAGAACGAATATCACGATGCCCGTCATGTGTGCTGGGCCTATATGATAGGTCCTGATCGTAAGGAATGGCAGCTCAACGACAACGGAGAGCCCTCCGGCACAGCCGGGAAGCCGATACTCGGCCAGATCAACAGTCTGGAGCTGACGGATGTGGTTGTGATCGTTGTGAGATACTTCGGCGGTATAAAACTGGGGACACCCGGCCTGATAGCGGCCTACAGAGAGGCGGCCCGTCTTGCCCTTGAGGATGGTGGACGTAAGGAGATGCACGAGATGACCGATACTGTCGCTGTGTTTCCCTACGTAGCTGCCGACGGGGTCATGAAGATAGTGAAAGGAGGGAATATAGAAGTGGTGGAACGCACGTTTGACAACACCTGTATGCTCAGACTCCGCTTTCGCAAGGATATGGCCGAAGGAATCATGGGCCGGCTGAGAAAGCTTGATGGAGTTGATCTTCGTAATCCGGACGATATTTGAGGAAATATTCATTGAATTGTGGTCTTACCCACAAAAAACGGCTCTATTTAAGCGGTGGAGGCTCATAGAGAGTAAAAATATTTTGATTTTTGGCTTAATCTTTTTAAAGAATGAAAAAAAATTACGATATTTGCACCGCCAAATGGAGTGACGGCTTATTTATTGCTTATTGATTGTGAGAAAATAGGCTCTGCCATAGGGCACAGGATTAATATTTAATTCTTTTTTGTACACAACAATGACAAAAGCTGAGATAGTAAATGAGATTTCACGTACCACCGGGCTTGAGAAAGCGGCGGTGTTGACAACAGTTGAGAACTTTATGGAGGTAGTGAAAGCGGCTATGTCTGGTGGAGAGAATGTATATCTGCGCGGTTTCGGCAGTTTCATCATCAAAACCCGTAAGGAGAAGACAGCCCGCAATATCTCCAAGAACACATCCCTGATTATCCCGGAGCATAAGATTCCGGCGTTCAAACCCTCCAAGGTTTTCCTTGAGGAGGTAAAAGAGGGAAAATAAGAGAATAAATAATACGAGTGTGCCCTCTAAAAAGGACCACCGTATAAACGACCAACATTTTAATTAACCATAATAATAACCATTATGCCCAGCGGAAAGAAAAGAAAAGGCCACAAGATGGCTACTCACAAACGCAAGAAAAGACTGAGAAAGAATCGTCATAAGAAGAAATAATTCTCAGGAAGGTGACAACCGGGAATGGGTGAGGTTTTAAGGCTTCACCCATATCCATTTGTTACAAGGAGCAAAAAATTGATCCTTAAACTAAAATGAAAAGCGAATTAGTAGTAGACGTTCAACAGAAGGAGATCTCCATAGCGTTGCTTGAAGACTCCCGGCTGGTGTCACTGCAGAAGGAGAGCCGCAACATAGCCTATGCCGTCGGCGATCTTTATCTGGCTAAAGTGAAGAAGATAATGCCGGGGCTGAACGCTGCATTCCTTGATGTTGGCTATGAAAAGGATGCTTTTCTTCATTATCTTGACCTCGGCCCCCAATTCAGCACCTACAGCAAGTATCTGGAGGAGGCTATGGCCGACAAGAAGAATGTACCCAATATATCTAAGTTTCAGCTTGAACCGGATATCCCCAAACAAGGCACTATACAGAATGTGCTCCAGCCGGGCCAACAGCTCCTCGTGCAGATAGCAAAGGAGCCGATATCGTCGAAAGGTCCGCGTCTCACTACCGAGATCTCCTTTACGGGGCGGTTTATGGTGCTAATGCCTTTCGGCGACAAGATATCTATCTCGCAAAAAATAAAATCTACCGAGGAGAAAGTGCGCCTGCGTCAGCTTATCGGGAGCATCAAGCCTAAAGGTTTCAGCGTGATTGTCCGGACTTCTGCCGAAAATAAGAAGGTGGCTGAACTTAATAACGAGCTGAGAAGCCTCGTGAAATGTTGGGAGGAGTCTATTGCCAAGATGCAGCGGAGTCAGCCTCCGATGCTGATCTATGAGGAGGATTCAAGAGCCGTAAGCGTGATCAGGGATATCTTCAGCCCCACGTTTGAGAATATTTACGTCAACGAGACTGAAACTTTCACACAGATACAGAACTATGTGGGGTTGATCTCTCCGGAGAATAGAGAGATTGTCAAGCTTTATGGCAAAGACACTCCTATCTTCGATCATTTCAACATCACACGTCAGATTAAGAGCTCATTTGGCAAGACTGTCTCGTTTAAGAGCGGTGCCTATATAATAATTGAGCATACAGAAGCTCTCCATGTGATTGACGTAAACTCCGGCAACCGTAGCAAGGCCTCAGCCGACCAGGAGACGAATGCCCTCGATGTGAATCTGAAGGCTGCCGATGAAATTGCGCGCCAGCTTCGTCTTAGAGATATGGGTGGCATAATCGTAATCGACTTTATTGACATGAACAAAGCCGAGCATCGCCAGACCCTCTATGACCATATGCGCGAGATAATGGCCAACGATAGGGCTCGCCACAATATTCTTCCCCTCAGTAAGTTTGGCCTGATGCAGATTACACGCCAACGTGTGCGTCCGGCTCTTGACATTACTACGAGTGAGACCTGTCCCTCCTGTTTCGGAAAAGGTGAGGTGCAGCCTTCGCTTCTTTTTACCGATAAGCTCGGAGAGAAGATTGAATATCTTGTGCGGCATCTGAAGGTCAAGAAATTCACAATGTATATCCATCCTTATGTTGACGCTTACATAAAGAAGGGCATGTTCTCCCTCTATGGAAAATGGCGTCGCACCTACGGACGTTCCTTCAAGGTGGTGGCTGACGAGTCGTTGGCTTATCTGCAATATAAGGTAATCGACGAGAATGGTAAGGAGATCGACCTCAAGG
>CAMWZE010000152.1 GCA_947178685.1 uncultured Porphyromonadaceae bacterium | reverse complement strand
CTTCTAACCTTATCCCTTGCTCGTTTTCAGTGACAGCCGTTTTTTGGTGAATATGTACCGACCGGAGCAAAAGGGACTATTCTTGAAATAAACGAAAAAATGAAAGTTATGAAGTTCGGAGGGACCTCTGTCGGCACTGTCGAGAGTCTCTCCAACGTGAAGCAGATAGTTGAGTCTACACCGGGCCGAAAGGTTGTGGTTGTTTCCGCTTTGGGTGGCATAACCGACCTTTTGATCTCCACAGCGCGTATGGCCGTGGCCGATGATATCCGTTATCTTGATTCCTTTGCGAGGATCATTGAGCGTCATCTCACCGTGATTAACGGTGTGGTGCCGGCTACCCGCAGGGAGGCCACCGAAGCGATGGCCAGGATGATGCTTGATGAGCTCGGAAATATATTCAAAGGGGTGATGCTGCTCCACGACCTCTCACCACGAGCCCTCAACATAATTGTAAGTTATGGCGAGCGCCTTTCGAGTATGATTGTGTCGAATATTATAAAGGGTGCCACCCATTTTGATTCACGCACAATAATCCGTACCCGTCGGGATGGCCACGGCAACGATACGCTCGATTCCGAGTTGACCTACCGTCTCATTGAGGAGAATATGATGGAGTATGAGTGGGATACAGCTGTAATGGGCGGTTTTATCTCGTCGGATATCAACGGAGAGGTCACCAATCTCGGACGCGGAGGCAGCGACTATACCGCCTCGATCATGGCAGCCGCACTCGATGCCGAGGTGCTCGAGATATGGACGGATGTCGACGGCTTCATGACGGCAGACCCGAGAGTGATCGACAATGCCTATGTGATAGAGGAATTGACATTCACCGAGGCTATGGAGCTGTGTAATTTCGGTGCAAAAGTAATATATCCTCCCACGATATATCCCGTATATCATAAGAATATACCCATTCTTGTGAAGAATACGTTCAATCCTTCGGCACCGGGCACGCTTATCACCGATAAGTGTTCACGCAAGGGTAAACCTATCAAAGGCATCTCTTCGATCAACGATACATGTCTGGTGACTATCACCAGCCTCTGTATGGTGGGTGTGATCGGTGTGAACTCACGCATCTTCAACGCCCTTACCCGTCGCGGTGTGAGTGTGTTCCTCGTGAGCCAGGCGGCCAGTGAGAACAACACCACCATAGCTGTGCGCAATGCTGATGCCGAATTGGCAGTGGCCACGCTTCGCGAGGAGTTTGCGGCCGAGCTTGAGTCAGGTATGTTTAATGAGATTAAGGCGGAGCCTGATCTTGCCACCATAGCAGTTGTGGGCGAGAGGATGAAGCACACCACCGGCCTTGCCGGCAAACTTTTCAATACGGTAGGGCGAAACGGCATCAATGTCATTGCCTGTGCACAGGGAGCTTCGGAGACCAACATATCATTTGTAATTGAGAAGAAGAGTCTGCGCAAGGCCCTCAATGTTATCCACGATTCATTCTTCCTGTCGGAGAGCCAGGTGCTCAATCTTTTCCTTGTTGGAGTTGGCAACGTGGGAGGGAGTCTCCTCTCGCAGATAAGCAAGCAGCAGGAGAAGCTGCTTCAGGATAAGAACTTGCGTCTGAATGTGGTTGGCATCGCATCCAGCCGCCGGGCGGTATTCAATCGCGAAGGAATCGATATCACCCGCTATAGAGAGGAGCTTGAGGAGAATGGCATACCGGCCACACCGGAGATTATCCGCGATGAGGTGTTGAAGATGAATATATTCAACTCGGTGTTTGTAGACTGCACCGCCTCTCCGGCCATAGCCTCGCTTTACGAGGATCTGCTCATGCACAACGTGAACGTGGTGGCCGCCAACAAGATAGCGGCCTCTTCCGATTATCCCTCTTATCAGAGGTTGAAGAAGATAGCCCGGCAGAAAGATGTGAAGTATCTGTTCGAGACCAATGTAGGTGCCGGACTGCCCATCATCAACACCATCAACTCCCTTATCAATTCAGGCGACAGGATTATCAAGATCGAGGCGGTGGTGTCGGGCACGCTGAACTATATCTTCAATGTGCTTGCGGAGGATGTGCCGTTGAGCCGCGCCATTGAGATGGCGAAGGAGGCGGGCTACACAGAGCCTGATCCGCGTATCGATCTTTCAGGTAAGGATGTGGTCCGGAAGCTTGTGATACTCGCCCGCGAGGCCGGCTACAGAGTAGAGCAGGAGGATGTGGAGAAGAATCTTTTTGTTCCCGACGCCATGTTTGAGGGAGAGGCTGCCGACTTCATCGAGAACGTGAAGAGGCTGGATGCCGAGTTTGAGGAGAAAAGGGCCGATGCCGCCGCCCACGACGAGCATTTCCGCTTCGTGGCCTCTCTCGACAACGGAGATGTGAGTGTGGGTCTGCGCCGTGTGGGAGCCGACCATCCCTTCTATAACCTTGCGGGAAGCAATAATGTGATCCTGATCACCACCGACCGCTACATGGAATATCCCATGGCGATAAAGGGTTATGGAGCCGGAGCAGAGGTGACAGCGGCCGGAGTTTTCGCCGACATAATAAGCATTGCGAATATCCGGTAAGGAATCAATACAGAACTAAAGCTCCTGACCGGTGGAAATACTCCGGATCAGGAGCTTCTTTTTTTTAGCAGTAGAAATAGCAACAGAAGATGAAACATATCATTATATTAGGCGACGGAATGGCCGATGAGCCATGCGCGGCATTGAACGGGCAGACTCCGCTTGAGGCCGCCGACACTCCGGCTTTAGACGAGCTGGCGCGTCGAGGGCGCTGTGGCCTTTTGGCTACGGTGCCTCCCGGATTTCAACCGGGTTCCGAGATTGCACATCTATCGCTTCTCGGCTATAACCTTCCGGAAGTGTTCGAAGGGAGGGGTACGCTCGAAGCCGCGAGCATGGGAGTTGAAATTGCGCCTGGCGAGATGGCCATGCGGTGTAATTTTATATGCATAGCCCCTGACGGCACTATAAAGAATCATTCGGCAGGACATATATCCACAGCGGAGTCGGAGGAACTGATCAAATATCTCAACGAGCATCTTTCCGACGGCCGCAGTTCATTCTTTACCGGTGTGAGCTACCGTCACTTGCTTAAAGTGAGGAACGCAGACAAACGCATAGACTGCACACCTCCTCACGACGTGCCCGGCACCCTTGCGGAAGATGTGATGCCGAGGCCACTGCTCCCTGCAGCCGGAGAGACGGCCACCTATATATCAGGTCTGATAAGGGAGTCGCAGCGTCTTCTTGCCGACCATCCCGTAAATCAGAAGCGGATAAAGGAGGGGAAGGATCCCGCCAACAGCATATGGCCATGGAGCCCCGGCTACAAGCCCGCGATGCGTACGATGCAGGAGCTTTACGGCATAGGGAAGGGTTACGTGATCTCAGCTGTCGACCTTATCCGGGGACTTGGAGTATATGCAGGTCTCAAACCGATAATTGTGGAGGGGGCTACTGGGCTTTATGACACCGATTACGAAGCGAAACTGAAAGCGGCATTAGACGCCTTGAAAGGGGATGCGGACTTCGTATTCCTGCATATCGAGGCGAGCGATGAGGCCGGACATGAGGGTGATGCATTGCTCAAAAAGAGGACCGTTGAATATCTTGACCATCGTGTTGTGGGCCCTCTGCTGAAAGCATTGGAAGATTTTGATGAGGATGTGGCTGTAGCCCTTCTTCCCGATCATCCCACACCGTGCCATATCCGCACTCACACCGCCACTCCGGTACCTTTCGTGATATGGCGGAAGGATGTTGAGCCCGATGATGTTTCGGTGTATACCGAGAGGAGTGCCGAAGCCGGCGCATACGGTCTGCTTGAAGGCGACCGGTTTATAAGAGAGTTTCTAAAGTAAGATAATATGAGATATAGAAGTACTGCAGGTAAAAGTAAGGAGGTATCGCTTGAGGATGCCGTGGTAAAGGGTCTGGCGCCCGACCGAGGATTGTATATGCCATTGGAGTTTCCCCGGTTGTCAGAAGAATTTTTCAACCGTCTTCCGGAGATGGCGCTTCCGGAGATGGCGGCCGAGATAGCAGAGGCGCTTTTTGGCGAGGATGTTGAGCCGGATAAGCTCAAGGCTTTGACGGAAGAGACCATGAATTTCCCGATCCCCTTGGAGATGGTAAAGGATAATGTGTATTCCCTTGAGCTGTTCCATGGTCCCACACTTGCGTTTAAAGATGTAGGCGCACGTTTTATGGCACGTCTTCTCGGTTATTTCAACCGCGAGAATAAGGAGAGACTTGTAAACGTTCTTGTGGCTACTTCAGGCGATACGGGGAGCGCCGTAGCCAACGGTTTCTTAGGCGTTGAAGGTGTAAGGGTGTTTGTGCTTTATCCCAAAGGGAAGGTAAGTCCGATACAGGAGAGCCAGTTCACCACACTTGGGCGTAACATTGTGGCGCTTGAGATTGACGGCACTTTTGATGACTGCCAGGCGCTCGTGAAGCAAGCCTTCTTAGATGAGGAACTCAACGGGAAGATGATGCTTACCTCAGCCAATTCAATCAATGTGGCACGTTTCCTTCCCCAGATGTTCTATTATTTCCACGCCTATGCACAGGCTGTGAAAGCCGGAGCCGATCCTGACAATATAGTGGTGTGTGTGCCGAGCGGCAATTTCGGCAATATTACCGCCGGACTCATCGCTAAACGCATGGGCTTGCCGATTAAGCGCTTTATAGCCGCCAACAATGCCAACGATATCTTTTATCAGTATCTTCAGACGGGTGAGTATAATCCGCGTCATTCCGTGCAGACCATAGCCAATGCCATGGATGTGGGCGATCCGAGCAACTTCGCCCGGGTGCTCGCCCTATACGGTAATGATCATTCTGCCATAAGTAAGGAGATAAGCGGAGCGACCTATACAGACGATGAGATAGCCTCCACAGTAAAAGCCTGTCTTGAGGATACGGGTTATCAGCTTGACCCCCATGGAGCCGTTGCATATCGTGCTCTTCAGGAACTTCTGGAGCCGGGAGAGACAGGTATATTCCTGGAGACCGCTCATCCTGCCAAGTTCAAGGAGACGGTAGAGGGTATAACAGGAAAGGAGATAGAGATACCTGAGCGTCTGAAGGCCTTTATGGCCGGCGAGAAGAAAAGCATCGCTCTTCCGGCCGATTTCGCTGCTTTCAAGAATCTATTGTC
>CAMWZE010000151.1 GCA_947178685.1 uncultured Porphyromonadaceae bacterium | reverse complement strand
TTTTATTAACTTTGCATCAACAAATGAACCAAACTTATGGCTGATTTACAATTAAAAGGTCTTGGAGTGGCGTTGGTCACCCCTTTCAAAAGTGATAAAAGCGTTGATTTCGATGCTCTGCGCGCTATGGTGGAATACGTTATCACCGGGCTCGCCGACTATATTGTTGTGCTTGGCACGACGGGTGAGACCCCTGCCCTTTTCGCTGATGAAAAAGAACAGATTAAAAAGGAAATTATAAAAGTTAACAACGGACGTGTCCCTCTGGTGCTCGGAGTGGGTGTAAATAATAATCAAGCTGTGGTGAATGAGCTTAAAAGCTCTGACTTCTCCGGATTTGATGCCATTCTGTCTGTTGTGCCTTACTATAATAAGCCTTCACAAGAAGGATTATATCAGCATTATAAAGCCATTGCTGAAGCCTCTCCCCTTCCCGTGATTCTTTATAATGTTCCGGGGAGAACAGGTGTAAACATGACGGCAGCCACCACCTTATCGCTTGCACGCGACTGTAATAATATTATAGGAATCAAGGAAGCGTCTGGAAATTTCGCACAAATAGAGGAAATTATCAAAAACAAACCTGCCTCTTTTGAGGTTATTTCCGGTGATGACAGCATCACATATCCACTGATGACCTTAGGGGCGGTCGGGGTAATTTCGGTAATTGGCAATGCATTTCCGGTTCAGTTCGGGAAAATGGTGCGCCTGTGCCTTGAGGGTAAATTCCAAGAGGCGCTCCCTATTCATTGGGAATTTAATGAGCTCTTCAACCTGCTCTTCGTGGATGGAAATCCCGCAGGAGTAAAATGCACTCTCAATGCACTCGGCCTTATTGAGAATGAACTCCGCCTCCCGTTGGTACCGACAAGGTTGAGCACTAATGAAAAAATACATAAGCTCCTGCAATCCCTTTATACACCCTCCGAAGACAAACTGAAGGAAGGACTCAAAAGGATATGGGAATATGATTGATAAAGCCACTGCACAAAGAATCAAAGATACCGCCGATATTGTCGAGGTCGTCAGTGATTATGTACATCTCAAACGTTCCGGCGCTAATTATATGGGGTTATGTCCGTTTCACAACGAACGTACCCCATCTTTTCATGTTAATAAAGCACGCAATTTCTGCTACTGTTTTTCATGCCATAAAGGGGGCTCGCCTGTTAACTTCCTTATGGAGAAGGAAGGGGTTTCCTATCCGGAAGCGTTGCGTATGCTGGCGGCAAAATATGGCATAAAGATTGAAGAACGTGAGCTGTCGGATGAAGAAAGAGAGCGCCAAAACGAGCATGACTCAATGCTGGCTGCGAATATCTGGGCGATGGAGGAATTTAAGAAAAACCTCCATGATACTGATGAGGGTCGTGACATTGGGCTAAGCTACTTTTATGATAAACGTGGAGTGACTTATGAAGCTGTTAAGGCATTCAACCTTGGATATGCGCTTGATAATGGCTCAGCCTTTGTGAATTCCGCAAAACAGGCCGGACTTCGCATGGATGTGCTCCAGAATCTCGGCCTAATAGGAAAATCCGAAAGAGGATTTTTCTATGGCAGATACTCGGGCAGGGTGATTTTCCCGATACAGAATTCTGCAGGTAAAGTTGTAGGATTCGGTGGTCGTGATATGAAAGGGCATACAGCGAAGTATATCAATTCCCCCGAGTCTGAAATCTATAAGAAAAGCTTTCAACTTTACGGTCTCTTCCAAGCAAAAAGTGCTATCGCCAAAGAAGACGAATGCTTTCTGGTGGAGGGTTATTTCGATGTCATAGGAATGTGGCAGGCGGGTTTGAAGAATGTCGTTGCCTCTTCCGGAACTTCTTTGACAGACGGACAGATTGGTCTAATCAAAAGATTCACTAAGAATGTCACTCTGATTTATGACGGCGATGCACCCGGTATTAAGGCAGCCCTTAGAGGAGTGGACCTCCTGCTTAGGAATGAGATGGATGTCAATGTTCTCGTGTTGCCGGATGGAGATGACCCTGATTCGTTTGCACGCAAACATGACCCGGAAGAAATCCGGGAGTATATTCGTTCGAATAAGACTGACGTCATACGTTTCAAAATTAACGTCTTGATGGCCGACTCCGACAATTCCCCTCAGAAGCGATTTGAAACCATACAAAGCATCGTGGATTCAATAGCTCAGATGCCTGATAAGATGAAGCGTCTCATTTATTCACAAGACAGCAGTCGTTTGTTGAATGTGAGCGAAGAGGAGATGGTAAGGGAGGTAGAGCGCAGAAGATACTTAACTGAAGCTGAAATTCTCAAAAAGAAACAGTCAAGATCTTTTGCCGACCATAAGGAGAATACCTCTGAAGAGAATTCCGTGGCCGATGTTTCACAAACAACAAAACCGGAAAGAATCTATCCTCACTCGCCGAGAATAAATGTGTCGGTGTCTGATTTTCTACGTAAGGAAAGTGCCGTTTATCCGTTGCTTCCTCTGGAATGGAAAGTCCTTCAATATTGCATCAGATACGGATTTTCCACTTTCTGTTATGAGGATGTCGGTGACGGTAGCAATCAGGAACAGCGTCCAATAAATGTCATGGAATATGTTGAAGAGGAGCTTGCTTCTGATTCCACTAAATTCTCTGTGCCGGAGTTTGATTACATTTTCTCTACAATACGGAAGATGATGCCGGATTTCAGAGAGGCATATGAAAATTTTCTCATCAAGCTCGATAATTCCAAGAAAGAACGTCTCTCAGAAGGGTATGCCGACATTGCGGACAAACAGTATTCAATGAGGGAAATTGAAAGAGCTGAAAGGAAATTGGAAGAGGAGGTATCTCAATGGGAAATGGAGCAGTCGGAAGAATTTGCAAAATCTTATGTAGCGGGAGAATTGTCAAACCATGAAGAGGAGACTGTCAGGCATTTTGCTAACGAAGCAATTTTTGAACGCCATCAACTCAGCAACATCTACTCTCGTGAGCAACCTGCAGAGAAAGAGGAAGACAAACTTTTCACTCTTCTCCCGACTGCTCTTACCGTCTGGAAAAACGGCTTGCTTGACCTAAGGATAAAATCCCTCTTCGAGCATTTTCGTGAGATAGTTGGAAAAGGCAATGTTGAGGAAGAACAAAACATACAGATAGAATTAAACTCCCTGATGCAGATAAGAAGTTCAATCGCAAAAAAAATTGGCGACAGAATCCTGCTTCCCGGGAGAAGAGATAACAGATAGAAAATTAGGATTAATGGATATTCTTGAAATCAAGGAGCTTACCAAGGAATTTGCCACTACAAAAGCCCTCGATAATGTCTCCTTAAACGTTAAGGAAGGTGAGATATGCGGTCTTTTAGGTCCGAACGGTGCCGGAAAGACTACTCTGCTCCGTATCATCAACGGTCTGCTTGTGGCCGACGCAGGAAGTGTTACAATTGCCGGTGTTCCGGCTTCTCTTCAAGCCGGACGTCACATAGGTTATATGCCTGAGGAACGTGGCCTTTATGAAAAGATTAGCGTGGAAGATCAAATAATGTATTTCGGACTCCTGAAAGGTGGGGAAAAGAATCGTCTTCGTGAGGTTATGAAGGAGTACATGGATATCTTTAACCTTACAAGGCAAGAAAAAAGGAAAATCAAAGAACTTTCTAAAGGTAATCAACAGAAAGTGCAGATTATATCCCCTCTCGTGCATGAACCCGATTTAGTTATTCTCGACGAGCCATTCAGCGGATTCGATCCCATAAATGGTCTTCTCTTGCGTGACCTTATATCTCGCCTGAACGAGAAAGGAGCAACCATCATGTTATCTTCCCATAATATGCCAGCCATTGAAGAGATGTGTTCCTCCATAGCTCTAATTAATCATGGCAATCTTCTCGTGAAAGGTGAGATTTCTGACATTAAAGAACAACACAAGACTTCCGAACTCCTCCTTACTACCAGAAACCCTCTTTCAATCCCTCTTCTTATGGATTCCGGTCTTGTCTCTGAGGTAAAGGAAAGTCCAACTTTAAAGTGGAGAAAGGGAAGCGCATATTCCATCACCAAGAAAGCGGGTGTCAGCAACAATGATATTCTTGAGTCTATCGCACTTCAGGGGGAAGTGATACATTTTGAGGAAAGAATCCCTTCCCTTAACGAGATTTTCATCAATTATACATCCAACGAGAATTTACCCTCTGAGGAGCAACAAATAGGAATAACTGACTGATAACATTATGTCGCAATTATCTTTGATTGTACGTCATGAATTCATGACCGATGTTAAATCCAAAAGTTTCTGGATAGGAACTATTATTGTGCCTATAGTCGTGCTTGCTATCGGCGTTGTTTTCGGTCTTCTCATGTCTGAAGCGGACACTTTCAACAAGACGATGCAAGACCTTCAGACAAGTCCTGATCCGGAAGAAATGACCGCCGCCAAAGCTGTGGGAATGATGATGGGTGCTTTCCTGACATTCTTTCTTATGATTTATGGCGGTATGATTTTTAATAAGGTCAAGACTGAGAAGTCTAACCGTATAATGGAAATTCTGCTTACCTCGGTCGACGGAAGAACCTTGATGCTTGCCAAAATCATTGCTGTCGGTTTGGTCGGGATTGTGCAACTCCTCGTCTGGGGATCGTTGATTCTTCTGGCTATGGCTGTATTCTTCATGGTTTTCCAAGATGCCGTTCCATGGCATTACCTGGCTGACCCGAGGGTTTATCTTTATCTTACTTACATGCTGTTATATTTTATAGGTGGCTATATACTTTTTGGCTCCCTTTATGCAGCCTCCGGAGCGATTGTTGACAAGGATGGAGAAAACCAAACATATATGACCGTCATCACAATGGTGCTTCTGGCTACTTTCTATCTCGGACAGTTTGCAGTTGATAATGGTAATTCCACATTAGCTATAGTCTGCAATTACATACCTTTTACCTCTCCGACCGTCGGAACTATCAATGCGGTGTCCGGAGTGTCTCCTGTATGGCAGACAATTCTCTCTCTTGTGATTTTATATGTTTCGGCTGCTTTCTGCGTGGTGTTCGCAGGAAAACTTTACCGTTCGTCATTACTTTTCAAAGGAAAGAAGTTTAGTCCGAAAGATATCATCACTTTAAACAAAACCGATTGAAGTCTGAACAGATATTAATCTGAAAGAGACAGTCAGACAATTAAAGA
>CAMWZE010000150.1 GCA_947178685.1 uncultured Porphyromonadaceae bacterium | reverse complement strand
AATACAAGGCAGTTTACTAAACGGACATGTCCGTTTAGTAAACTGCCTTGTATTATAGTGTCTTTCGATACCAATATGGTCTCTCTGTATATGATGCTTCGTGATAAACCAGAGGCATTGAGTGCAGTTGAACCTTGGCTTTACGATGGAAATTAGGGGCATCGAGTGTTGCCGCAACGAGTCTTGGTATGGAAGTCGTGAGACCAGTGGTTACTCCTGGGCGTGAGACCTGCGGTTACTCCTTGGCGTGAGACTCGTGGTTACTCCTGGGCGTGGAACCTGTGGTTACTCCAAGCCGGGAGGGCACCCCGGGGGGATTACTCTTCGTCGAGGAACATCGGATCGGTCGGGGGGAGGAGGATAGGCTTCTGCTTCTCTATGGCGAGGAGCTTCGCCGGAACAAACTTCTTGTTGACCACAAGACGGAACATGTACTCGTCAAACCAGTTGTCGGTCATGATGAGGTGACCGTCGTTGGCACCGTTGCCCCAGCTGTTCTCGATGAGCCATTTCTTCGGTTTACCGGCCTCATCAAGGTCAACGCCCACGAGAGTCATCGCATGAGAGGAACCGCTGTCGAACGTGCGGATACGGTCCGCCTTGTCCATGCCGAACTTCACACCGAAAAGCGAGTCGTAATCGAAATTGTTGACGTCGAGAGTGCCGTTCTCACGGTTGAGGAACTTGCCCACGTCGCAAGAGAAATACATCATCTTGCCATCCTTGATGCTCGCGATTGCCATCTCCTTGATATCCTCCATGGGCACGTTGATGTAGCACCAGTTCTTGCCGTCATACATATGGCGGTCGAGGTCGATCTCATAGAGCTTGTAATACTCGCGGGTGGGGTCGTTCATAAACATCACATAGTCGCTCTTAAGGTCATTGCCTGCAAATTCCTTATAGAAGCTCTGAGGAGTGTATGTCTTGGTGCTTACCACCTTGCCGTCCTTATCCTTGCGGGTCCATGTGAACTCCGTGGGAGGCACTCCGAGGGTGAGAGCGAGCATACGGTAAACTTCCGACAGCATCTGTTCCTTAGCCTTGGCGATATCGCCGGCAGAAGCGCCTGATTCCTTCATGCGGCGAAGTTGCAGACCCTGCTCGCGGAGCTTACGCTGCAGGTTGCGACGCAGTTTGGAAGTAGCCGAGCTGGAGAAAGTCTCCACCATCACCTCCTTGGGCACCACGCCATATTTGAGCAGGTTGTCGGAAATACCGGTAAACTGACCGCCGTCGCTCACCGGATTTTTAAACAGGAATGTCACCTTGGTGTCCTCCATCGGGAGATCGGCGGTATTGAGCACCTCCTGCAGGAAGAGATTCGACTTCTCGAGCTGGTCGAAGAAGAAATTATAATTCTGCGAAAGCTCCAGTTTCGGTAGGTTATGCTCCTCCATCATCTGAGAACGCAGAGTGTTGAGTCCGGTGAAAAGCCAGCAACGGCCCGAAGACTTCTGGTTGGTGATACCCTTGCTCTTCACACGGTGAGAGAAATTGTCGTCGAAATTGTTTTTATTGTCCGCGTTGGTTGCGAGGATGTCAATGTCTGTGGATTTCAGAGCATTGGATATTGCCTTATCAGAAGGAGTGTTCTGATAGGTGGCACGCAGACGCTGTAGCATCTGAGCATCGATTCCCCCTTGCGGAGCGGCTGCGAAAGCCGAAGTGGCGCCGCATAAAAGCAGCCCTATTAGAAAGCGATTCATAATACTTGTCAGATTAGATTAATTAAGGTGTTCTAAGTATATGTCTGCAAAGATAATAAAATTTTATCAAACATACGCTCAAAACATATCACTTCTTACTCACCGAAGCACTTTCCGAAGCACTACCAAAGCACCACCAAAGCACCACCGAAGTACTACCGAAGCACTTACCAAAGCACCATCGAAGCATACCGAAGCACTCACCGAAGCCTTACCATTCGTTCTTACTGCAACGACAGCTTTACGGGGCGGAGGAGGGGAGAGGTAGCGTTGACGATTATCGGTTGGGTTGGATCGGTCACCCTCACATAAGCAAGCAGATAACCTCTGAAAGCTCTGCGGCTACCCATACTGCCGGGTCTGAATCTACGGTCACGCCCCGAGCTCCTGCTGTCAGAAATACCATAAGATCCGTAACGCACATAATTCGTGTTGCTCATATCGGAATTGTCGGCACTCTCAAGAGCCATGAGTTCACCGCCACCCGTCACCGCCACATCAATCTTGTTATCCGCAAGTTTTACGGGCACGCCATTCTCATCGGTCACTTCAATCTCCACCTGTATCACGTCGCCCGCCATCCCTTTGCCGACATTCAATTCCTTCGCCACAAGAGCATAAGGAAGTCCCGAGCTCTCGATGGTATAATCCGACTCCGGTTCACCGGCCGCGTTAAGACCCTGAGCAGTAAGCTTACCGGCCGCGAACGGTATATCCCAGTGAATTATACCCGAATCGTCAGGTTTGGCAGAAGCCTTGCCGATCTCCCTGCCGTCGAGCAATAGACGGGCGGCCGGAGAGGTGGTATAGCACACCACACGAACCGTATCGCCCGGTTGATAATTCCAATTGTCCCACGCATCGATCGACAGCCAGTTGCCATGTCGGCTGTTAGGCGACACAGGATAAGTGCCGATATAGGTCATGGGAGTGTCGCTCCAAAGCGAGGCCCGGAACATGCCACGCGGCTTCGGTCGACCGGTGAAGTCGATCAGACCGGTATACAGTCCACGCGACGGCCATTCCCCCGATTCACCGAGATAGTCGATACCCGTCCATATAAACTGACCGAAGATAAACTCCTTGTCCCTCACCGCCTTCCAAGCGTCGTAGTCAGAGCGGTTCTCACTGCCATAGATTATGCGCTCGGGATAAGCGGCATGGTCTTCATCGTAACGGCTTTCCGTATAATTGTAGCCCACCACATCCACCGCGTCAGGGTATGCCGTCTGGTTGCTCATCACCACTCCCGCCAGTGCGCCCGTAGTCGGCCGCGACAAGTCATGTTCCCTCACCACCTTGGTGAGACGCTTGGCAATCTCACCTATGCGCATGGCGTCAGGAGCATCCGGATTGTAGCCCCCATACATCGGCTGTGTAATAGCCGAATTGTTGCCGTCGAGCACCGGATGCGAGTAAGGATCGTTCGGGTAATCCACCTCATTGCCGATGCTCCACAAGAATACCGAAGGGTGTCGGCGGTCACGACGCACCATGTCAGCCACGTCACGGTCAATCCATTCCTCGAAGAAGTCATAACTGCCGTCGAAACTCGGCTTACCCTTGTTCCAGCCCTTCATCCACTTACGCTTCGGGAACTCCCACTCATCGCTCGCCTCGTCCATCACGAGCAGTCCGATTCTGTCGGCAATGTCATACACCACCGGAGCCTGCGGATTATGGCTCATTCGGAGAGCGTTGACGCCCAAATTCTTGAGATTACGCAGACGTCGCTCCCACACCTCCTCCGGCACAGCCGTACCCAACATTCCGGCATCATGGTGTATACACACCCCCTTCACTTTCCTGTTGCGTCCGTTGAGGAAGAACCCCTTGTCAGGAGAGAACGCCAGGGTCCGTATGCCCACATTGCTCTCACTGCCGTCGATACGTTTCCCGTCGGCCCACAGTTCCGTCTTGAGAGTGTAAAGCTGAGGGTTGTCGATATCCCAGAGACGGGGATTGGCCACATTCATACGCAGCTCCGTCTGCGCCTTGGCCGGAGCCGAGGCAGAAGCCACAGTTTTCCCCTCGTTATCGAGGAGCCAAACCTTCACATTCATACCCTTCTTCGGATTCTCCACCTCTACAGTGGTCTTTACGGAGGCCCTTTTCGGACTGGCCGATTCCGTGGAGAACCCGATGCCCCATTGCGCCAGATGCGATTCCGGGGCATCGACGAGCCAGACATCGCGGTATATTCCCGACCCCGTGTAATATCGGGAATCGGCAAAACGGCTATGGTCGGCCGTCACCTCGATAAGATTCTCCCCGTCGCGCAGGTAAGGTGTGAGCTCATATGCGAACGAGGCATATCCGTTGGGACGCTTTCCCAACAGTTGGCCGTTCAGCCGCACTTCACTGCGGTTGTAGACCCCTTCGAAATAAATATATATCCTGCGACCCTCCGCCGCTTTTGCATCATGGTTGAAACGCTTGCGATAGAACCCGACACCCCCCGGCATATATCCGGTGCCGCTCGCGAGATCAGGGGAGGCGACCCCCTCGATGCTCCAGTCGTGGGGGAGTGTCACCTGTCGCCACAAGGAATCGTGGGTCTCGGGAACCACTGCGATAAAAGCTTCGTCAGCAATGGCTTCAGCATTAGTCTTGGCAGCGGGAGGGAAGGAGATACCCGATGTGTTGGCAGTGCGCACGTCGGCGAGTTCAAACCGCCATCCATCGTTGAATTTCACCGGATTGCCGAATCCGATCTGAGCCATGCCATCGACTGTGACTACAGACAGCAAGCTCCCTACGGCCATAGCCTTTCCAAGAAATGAAAAGCTCTTGAGACGATAGAGTTTTCTGTCAGAAAGAGGGAAAGGTCTCGATATAAGTCCGAGAAAAGAGAAGGTATCTGATTTCATGGTTAAGTTAGTTTTCGATAAAAGATTTGGTTTGGATTCATCCCTTACATGATGCATAATAGGGTAGGAGAGCGTTGAAAAAGCCCTCGGTTACCTCCTTGTTGGGCAATCCCAAGGTATACATCTCTATGTCGGGATCATAATTTTTGATGGTGAGATAACCTGTCTGATATAGTAAGGCCAATGGTTTAGGATCGAGAAGGTCCTGACCTTGGAGGTCTGTTTCCGAACATGATTGGTTAAGGAATTTCCTAAGATCCACATTAAGTCGTTTCAGAGACTCCGCAATGATTGAAGGATGTCCGGTCTGGTTCCAATAATTAGAGATGGATTTGTTTTTCAGGGCATTGAGTAGCGACCAAGGGTTGTAGATATCGCTCCCTTTTGCTGTAAACCGATAGCCGTCGTAGTTTCTCTTCAACCGTCTGAACGCCTCCTCCACAGAGATTTCCAACTCAAGGGCAAGCTGACTGATCCCGACGGGGAAAGTATCAAGAAGCTCCTGCTCGGAAATACCACAGATGTCGGCATATTTATTGTCGAATGTGATGTCATTGATGTTGTTCAGATCGGAGAATACACTGAGCT
>CAMWZE010000149.1 GCA_947178685.1 uncultured Porphyromonadaceae bacterium | reverse complement strand
GTCGCAGAGCTGGCAAAGTGGCAGAATGTTCATTTCTGCAATATCTACACTTCGGATGAACTTAAGGATATTGTAATTCCTAATCCATCCGACAAAGTCCGTGAGGTGACCGGAGTAGCTGGAGTGGCTGAAAGCTGCGCGATAAAAGCCTCAGATGGCGGGAGGCTAATCCTTGAAAAACAGAAGGGAAAGCTGTCGGAGGGTGCAGACTTTACGTTTGCCGTTGCAATTGACCGTGGAGCATTACGTGGGGGACACATTGAAATTGTTGGTGCAGGTCCGGGTGATCCTGATCTTGTATCAGTTCGAGGAAGGAAGTTTCTTCAACGAGCTGACTTGATTCTCTATGCAGGAAGCCTTGTACCCAAAGAACTGACTTTCTGTGCCAAATCGGGATGCGTTGTAAAAAGTTCGGCATCAATGAATCTTGAACAGCAGTTTGAGCTGATGAAAAAGTTTTATGATCGCGATAAGCTTGTGGTTCGGCTCCACACTGGTGACCCATGCATATATGGAGCGATTCAAGAACAAATGGCGTTTTTCGACAGGTTCGGTATGTCTTATCATATCACACCGGGCATTTCCTCGTTTCAGGCTGCCGCCGCCGCTCTACGCTCACAATTTACGATTCCTGAAAAGGTACAGACAATTATCCTTACCCGTGGAGAAGGGCGTACCCCGATGCCGGAAAAAGAACAACTTCATAAACTCGCTTCTTCTCAAAGTACCATGTGTATATATCTAAGTGCCGGTATTGTTGATGAGGTACAGAAGGAACTGATGATGGCTTATCCGCCGGAGACTCCTGTAGCAGCCTGCTATAAACTGACCTGGAAAGAGGAAAAGATATATCGCGGAGTGCTTAAGGATCTTGCCAGGATTGTGCATGACAATAATCTCACCTTGACAACACTTCTGGTAGTCGGAGAAGCTATAGATAACCGTGAAGGCTTGTCTCGACTTTATAATGACAGTTTTAAACACCTATTTAGACATTGACATAAATGATACTTGTTTTCGGAGGTACAACAGAAGGCCGTATCGTGATCAGGACACTTGATGAGGGTGAAGGCGAATATGTTTATTCCACACGAAGCTCTCTTCAAGAGGTGGAGTGCGCACATGGACGTCATATCAGCGGTGTTATGCCCGAAAGGGAAATGATTGATTTTTGTCGTGAAAACTCAGTTAAGATTATTGTAGATGCCGCTCATCCATTCGCTCGGCATCTACACTTTACAATTTCAAAAGTTGCAGACCGTTTATCCATTCCTGTTATCAGATTGGAACGGCGATATCCTGAAATTGATGCACCGGGGATAATATGGTGTGCCGATTATGATGATGCCGTGAGGAAGATGAACGCTCATGGTATTCATAGGTTGTTGGCTCTTACCGGAGTTCAGACTATCTCAAAACTTAAGATGTTTTGGGAGAATAACGACACATGGTTAAGAATTCTTAACCGACAAGAGTCAATGGAAAAAGCAGAAATATCGGGATTTCCTAAATCCAGACTTCTGTTTTATGAAAAAAACACTACAAATGCTCTTATCGACGAGTTACGTCCTGATGCAATCATAACAAAAGAAAGCGGAGACTCTGGTGGGTTCAAAGAAAAAATTGATGCCGCTAAGTCCCATGGCATAAAGGCATTTGTTGTAAGAAGACCAGATTTGCCTAAAAATTTTATTGTCGTTGAAGGCCGGCATGGGCTACGACGGGAAATAGAGCGGTTGATGCCGGAGTTTTATCCTCTTCATACAGGTTTTACCACCGGGTCATGCGCGACGGGTGCTGCAAAGGCAGCCCTGGTTACACTTCTTACGGGCAATAAGCCGACAGAGGTTTCTTTCAGGATACCAGAGGGAGAAATGATGAAGATGCCGATTGACTCGGTTGAAACTCATAATCAAACGGCAACTGCCAGTGTAATAAAAGATTCGGGTGATGATCCGGACGTAACGAACGGTTGCAGAATCACTGCGACGGTGGCCTTTGCTTCGCATCCGGGGATTACTTTCTATGGTGGAGAAGGAATCGGGACCGTAACTTTGTCTGGACTTGGATTGGATATAGGGGAGCCTGCTATCAATCCGGCACCTCGAGAAAATATCAGAAAGGAACTTTCTTTGCTATATAACGGAGGTCTCGATGTGACGATTTCTATTGAAAATGGAAAAGACTTGGCCGAAAAGACGTTTAATCCTCGTGTGGGTGTAGTAGGTGGGCTTTCGATTATTGGAACGACCGGAATAATCAGACCTTTCTCCCATGAGGCTTTCATCGACTGCATCCGACGTGAGTTGGATGTTGCCATAGCCATGCAGTGTGAAACGATTGCAGTTAATTCCGGAGGCAAAAGCGAACGTTTTATGAAATCATTATATCCCAAACTTCCCCCTCACGCATTCATTCATTATGGAAATGCAATCGGAGAGATCTTGGAAATCGGAAGAGAGAAGAATGTACCCGGAATGGTTATCGGAATAATGCTGGGTAAAGCCGTAAAACTCGCGGAGGGAAATATGGATACCCATAGCCATAAAGTTACAGCAAACAAAGAATACCTGAAGAAGCTGGCAAAAGAGGCCGAGTGTTCTGACTATGCATTGGTAGCCATAGAAAACTTCAATCTCGCACGTGAACTTCCTTCACTGCTCAACGAGAGTGATTCATCGCGCTTTTTCCAAAAATTATTGAGTCAATGTCATAAGCATTGTGTAGAAGTATTTCCCAATAAGCTGGATATGGTGCTTATGGCAGATGATGGTACAATATTAAGCAAAATAAAGTCATGAAAAGTGCTTTTGTCATAGCGGCGGTTTCTTCGGGGAGTGGTAAGACTACCCTTTCGTTAGGACTAATGAGCTCTTTACATCGTAGGAATATCGATGTGCAGCCATTCAAATGCGGTCCTGATTACATTGATACGCAGTATCATAGAATGGCAACGGGTAAGGACTCCATAAATCTTGATCTGTATATGGCCTCCGAAGTCCATATGCGGAGTCTTTTTGAATCATATTCATCGTCATCGCAGGTCAGTATTATCGAGGGGGCAATGGGTATGTTCGACGGATTTGATGGTTTGAAAGGAAGTGCGGCCGACATAGCACGTCAATTGGATATACCGGTAGTACTGCTGGTGAATGCGGCTTCCACTTCTTTTTCTGTTGCCGCAACCATCTATGGGTTTACCCGTTTTTGTCCCAAAGTAAAAGTTGCAGGAGTGATTTTCAATAGGGTTGCCTCCTCCACTCACTTCCTGTTCCTTGATGAAGCATGCAAGTCAATCGGAGTGACCTGTTTCGGATATATAAGAAAAACCGATGCGTTGCAGACTCCATCACGCCATCTCGGACTGTCGCTCGAATCTCAATCAGAGATAATGCGCTTTATTGACGCGGCAGCTTGTGAAGTAGAAGGCACAGTGGACGTAATGGGCTTGCTGCAAGCAACCTCTGTGCCTGATCGGGGATCTGCTATTGCTGTTCCAGAAAAAAGAAACCTGACCGTAGCCGTTGCGCGTGATGAGGCATTCAGCTTTATATATCCTGCTAATATCAATGCCTTCCGTGCCGAGATGAGCTATTTCTCTCCATTACGCGACAAAGCACTACCAAAAGTCGATTTATTGTATCTGCCCGGAGGCTATCCTGAATTTTTCGCTGATGAACTGGAGAAAAATCAAGAGATGCGGAAAGCTATAAAGGATTTTGCCGATAACGGCGGCAAGCTACTTGCTGAATGCGGCGGGATGATTTATCTTACTGAGGAAATTGACGGGAAGAAGATGTGTGGCGTTTTTCCGATAAAGACCACAATGAAGAATGCTCGCTTGAAATTAGGATACCGAAAGTTAGTATTCGATGGCTTCGAGATTTCAGGACATGAGTTCCATTATTCCGATGTTATTGATTCCATAGGACTTCCATCGATGGCTCGACAGTACAATATTCGAGGTAAGGAGGTAATGACTCCGGTTTATAGATACAAGAATGTTATTGCAGGGTATACCCATCTGTATTGGGCGGAAACCGATATTTTAAATCTTTGGGAAAATGAATAGAATATATACAAGAACCGGGGATAATGGCACCACTGCTATTCACGGTGGAATAAGAGTAGCGAAAACCGATATACGAATCGAAGCCAACGGCTGTGTAGATGAATTGAATGTTGCTATCGGCTCAATTCGTACTTTACTTCAGCCTGATCATATTTGGCAGCCGTTGCTTAGAGATATACAGCTCAATCTGATGACAGCTATGAGTCTTGTAGCGACAAGAAGCGATATGAGGGACAGGAACCCAAACGAACTCGCCAACGATTTGGTGGATGCCCTTGAACGCAATATTGACGCGATTAATAAGGAGTGTTCTCCTGCCGACAGCTTCATATTGCCTGGCGGCACGCAGTTGGCTGCCTCCTTGCATCAGGCACGTGTGCTAGCAAGAAAAGCGGAGCGTTGGTTATGGCGTCTGAATGAAGTTGACAATGTACCGGAGGCTATACTTATTTATCTTAACCGACTTTCGGATTTATTTTTTATAATGGCCCGGTATGAACTCCAGCAAGCTGAGTGTAAGGAAGAGATATGGAGGGAATTCGGATATAAACGAAAACTGAAATGAGAAGATTATCACCAATAATGCTAGCCGGCACCGGCAGTGACGTTGGAAAAAGCCTGATTGCTACAGGACTTTGTCGCATTTTCCGACAGGACGGCTATAATCCTGCGCCATTCAAGGCACAGAATATGGCTCTGAATTCATATGCTACTCCGGACGGATTTGAAATAGGCAGGGCGCAGGCAGTACAGGCAGAAGCTGCCGGAATCAACTGTTCAACAGATATGAATCCGATTCTTCTGAAACCATCGGGTGAGCATACGTCGCAGGTAATCCTGAATGGTCGGCCATCTGGTGACACAGTTGCGTATCAGTATTTCCGCAAAGAGGGTAAAGATGAATTGCGGAAAATAGCCCATGATGCTTTCGACCGGTTAGAGAGAAGATATAATCCCATAGTGCTTGAAGGAGCAGGCAGCGTGTCGGAGCTAAATCTTCGTGAAGGGGATATTGTGAATATGTCGAATGCTGAATATGCAGGCGCAAAGGTCGTGTTGGTTGCAGATATCGACCGAGGCGGTGTATTCGCAAGTGTCTATGTT
>CAMWZE010000148.1 GCA_947178685.1 uncultured Porphyromonadaceae bacterium | reverse complement strand
GTAATGGTGATAGATACCATTTCCGAACCAGATTTGTTTCAGATAAGTTTCGAAAGCTTTGTAATCGGCAGAGTTCTTATCGCCTTTATAATTCTTGTAAATATTTTCGAAGAGTTTGCGTATCTGGAGGTTATAGCGACCATTCTGATCCCAAAGGATGTCGCGCCCGGCTTGGGCGGCCTCTCCGAGATAATAGATCATGAGTTTCTGGTTGAGAGAAAGACGGTCGAATTCGGGCACCTCGTAACGAAGTACCTCGATGTCAGCGAAACGGTCGACATGGTAATCAAAGTTTTTATCGACAACCGCGTTAGCCTGATGTGTGAGCATAGCTGCTAATATTATTGTTGAGAGACGATATTTCATTTGTATTGGTTGGTTTAGTGGTTTATGGTATATGCTCCCGTAGACAGACCGTACCCGTATACAAGCAGAGGATATGTTTCATATACGGGATTAGTCTAAAATATGGGATTATTCTACGTAAAGAACGAGCCCTTTAAGGTATTCACCTTCAGGATGAGAGATATCTACAGGATGGTCGGCCGGCTGGGTAAGCTGGTGGAGAATACGCACTTTGCGACCGGACTGTGCGGCCGCCGTGAAGACAGCCAGACGGAACATCTCACGGGTGACAACCTGAGAACATGAGAATGTGAATAGGATGCCACCGGGTTTTATTTTCTCGAACGCCTTGGCGTTGAGCTTACGGTAGCCGATGAGTCCATTCTTTAAAGCCGAGCGATGTTTGGCAAAAGCCGGAGGATCAAGTATGATCAAGTCGTAAGCATCCTTCTCCATCTCTGCAAGATATTTGAAGGCATCCACAGCGTGGGTCTTGTGGCGAGGGTCACCGGGGAAGTTCAGTTCTATGTTGGCATCAGTGAGAGCAGCAGCCTTAGCAGATGAATCGACAGAATCAACTTTCAGCGCACCGCCACGCATAGCATAGACAGAGAAACCACCGGTATAACAGAACATATTGAGCACTTTACGACCATGGGCAAATTTTTCCAGAAGGGCACGATTCTCTCGTTGATCAACAAAGAACCCGGTTTTCTGACCTTTTAGCCAGTCGATGTTGAATTTCAATCCGTTTTCCACTGCAATATTGCCATCGAACCGACCTATTAGATAATCGTTTTGAGGGTCGAGACGAGCTTTATAAGGGAGTGTGGTTTCACTCTTGTAATAAACGTTGCGTATGAGAGCCTCCGGAATCTCTGTTAGAGCACGTGCGATTTTCATCCGTTCGAAGTGCATTCCCGGAGAATGGGCTTGTACTACGGCTGTGTCGCCGTATATGTCTATGACAAGACCCGGAAGGAAATCACCTTCTCCATGCACGAGCCGATAGCAATTGTTATCAGGTCTGATGAGACCGAGAGCTTGCCGCAAACGGAAAGCAGCCTCAAGACGGCGTTGGAAAAAGTCATCGGAGATCTCTTTGTCGCCGAATTCAAGTAGACGTACGGCTATGCTACCGATTTGGAAATGACCGGTACCCAGTATTCGACCGTCAGCACTGGTCACTTTCACAAGTTCACCCTCCTCAAGATTCTCCGGAAGCACGGCAATTGCTCCGGAAAATACCCAAGGATGGTGGCGCAGGATCGATTCCTCCTTTTTAGGTTTCAGTTTTATGATTTTCATAAGATGTGTGATTAATCGGTTTTAGCTGTTTTATGAGGAGCGAAGTTGGGTAAGGAGAGAGGTGATGGGGTTGGAGAGAGGAGACATATGAAATTGGGAGGAGAGAGGATAATGTGTAGAGAAGTTAATTATTTGAATAGACGGACAATGTCCATTCCGTTAGCATAGAGAAGAAGCAGAATAAGGAGTCCCATACCAATCATCTGTGCATATTCCATAAATTTTTCGGATGGTTTGCGACGAGTAATTACCTCATAGAGGAGGAACATAACGTGTCCACCGTCGAGTGCCGGAATTGGGAGTATATTCATAAATGCAAGAGCCACAGATAGAAAAGCCGCTATATTCCAGAAGGCAATCCAGTCCCATTTCTCCGGGAAAATTGCACCGATAGATCCAAATCCACCTACACTTTTTGCACCCTCTTTGGTGAAAACAAGTTTCATTGATTGAGCGTAGGATGTGAGACGGTCGGTGCCAAGTTGAATGCCACGAGGAATCGATTGGAAGATATTATATTTTTTCTCCTCAGCCTTAAAGAATGCAGAAGGGTCGATTTCGAGTCCGACACCCATCTTGCTTCCTTCAGATAAAGTGACGGGGATGACAATAGTGTCGTTGTTTGCCACACCCTCCTTGTTGCGGAGAACGGTGAGATTTACCGTCTCTGAAGCGTGACCTGCAAGAGCAGGAAGGAAAACGTCGAGAGAGGGAGTCTTAGTGGAATCAACTCCTATAATAATATCGCCCGGTTTAATCCCAGCTTTAGCAGCACCTTCGCCCGGCATAACTTGTGTGATTTTCGCCGGAATTCTGTAGGTCATGAAATTGATTGTAGCTGTATCGCTTTTGGCCTCTTTGTCGAGATTGAAAATGAAGTTTTCCGGGATAGCAATTGAAACAGTGTCTGAGCCATTGCGGAGCACCTTCACCTCCTTAGCCTGGATAATTTCCATGCGACCCTCCACAGGAGAGATTAGCTCTTTGCCATCGGCGTATAGAGGGATATCTCCATCTATGAATCCAATTTTCTTAGCCTCACCGGAATAAGCCATTCCTAACTTAGCTTCCTTGAAGGTAACATATTTTTCACCAGTGGCATAAACGATGCCGGCATAAATGAGAATAGCAAGAAGAAAGTTGAACAACACACCTGCAATCATAATCAGCAGACGTTGCCAGGCCGGTTTAGAGCGAAACTCCCATTCCTGAGCGGGTTGTTTCATCTGCTCAGTGTCCATACTCTCGTCGATCATTCCGGCAATCTTGCAGTAACCACCGAGTGGAAGCCAGCCGATTCCGTATTCAGTATCTCCCCAGAATGATGATTTTTTTTGAGTAGAGGCGCCATTCAGGTTTTTTTGTTTACCGAGGCCACCGACATATTTCTTAGGTTTCCATTTGAACAATTCTATCCAAGGGTCGAAGAAGATATAGAATTTCTCCACCTTCACACCGAATATTCGGGCGAATAGGAAATGGCCAAATTCGTGAATTATCACAAGGATTGCGAACGCAAGAATAAGCTGCGCCGCCTGGATGAGAAAAGTCTCCATTAACAGAAAAAATTAAATAAGAATTTAACGGATATGGCGAGAGAGACACTCGTCGGCTATATTGAGGGCTTCTTTGTTGGTTGCTACAAGAGCGTCAAGGTCGGGAACCGGAATGAAAGGGGTATGCTCCATTGTGTAGCTTACGAGTTTAGGCATATCCGTAAAGCCTATTCTTCCGTTAAGGAAAGCGGCCACACCTTTTTCGTTTGCTGCATTAAGGATACATGGCATGTTACCCCCCCGGCGTATTGCATCGAATGCAAATCCGAGCAATGGGAATTTGTCGTAATCAGGAGCCTCGAAAGTGAGGGTTGCATATTGACATAATGAAAGGTTCTGGTTATTTGACGGCAGACGTTCAGGATATCCGAGTGCATATCTAATAGGCAAGCGCATATCAGGCACACCGAGCTGTGCCTTCACTGACCCATCGACAAATTCCACCATAGAGTGAACAATGCTCTGAGGATGAACTACAATCTCGATATCGTTAGGAGTGCAGCCGAAGAGCCATTTGGCCTCAATCATTTCGAACCCCTTATTCATCATGGAAGCAGAGTCGATAGTGACCTTTGCTCCCATGTCCCAGTTGGGATGGCGAAGAGCATCGGCAGCCGAGACTGTTTCAAGCTGTTCTTTTGAAAACTTCCGGAACGGTCCACCACTTGCAGTGAGAAGAATTTTTCTTGCTTGAGATCTCTTTTCTCCCACCAGGCACTGGAAAATTGCAGAGTGTTCACTGTCGACAGGAACGATCTGAGATTTGGACTCACTGAGCATACTTGTAATTATCTCTCCTGCAACTACAAGGGTCTCCTTGTTAGCGAGGGCGATAGTCTTACCGGCTCTGATAGCAGAGATAGTGGGCAGCAGTCCACTGTAGCCGACCATTGCAGTCACGACGACCTCAACATCCGGGAGTGCGACAGCGTCTACGATGGCTTCAGATCCCGCCAATACTTTCACAGATGTATCAGCCAATGCCTCCTTCAGAGGAAGGTAATATTCATCTTCGGATATAACAACGAGGATGGGATTAAATTTTCGAGCCTGTTCAGCAAGAAGGCGCCAATTTCGGCGTGCTGTCAGGACCACAGCACGGAATTTATCAGGATATTCCGCGATTATGTCGAGAGTCTGAGTTCCGATGCTACCGGTGCTCCCGAGTATTGCTATGTTTTTGATTTTATGGTTCACTATTGTTTATGTTTTATTTAGAGGTTAGGGGTGAGGATTGAGCGGGCATCCGTGATGTTATCAGGGAAAGCCGGGAGAGATGAGGGGAGGACGGGGATCGCCACTATGTACACCTATATAATTATAAGGGATGAGAGGATCACCATTATGCCAAAGCTCAAGATTTACAGATTCCCCTTTCCGGGCGTTCCCTTGGTTGGTAAAGGCGATGATTTGTCCACCGGTTATGTTATCGCCAGGCTCAACAATGACCGTTCCCAGTCGGCTAATACGGCTTAAGAACCCTTTCGGATGCTGTATTATCACCGAGCTACCACCATTTTTGACTGATTGACTTACAGATATCACAGTGCCATCTGCAATGGAAGAGATTGATGAACGAACAGGGAGTATCACCTCCGCTTTTGTTGCTTCACGCGATTTCATAGAGAATACTGCAGCCTCATTGAGGGGAGAGAACATCATGCTCTCAGCAGCGAGAGGAGCCACGATAGAAACATTGTATTTTTCGCGATTTCTCATCATGGCAGCAAATTTTATCTCATCCGGAGAAGCGGAGAGAATAGCTTCAGCATGGAAAGGAGAATTTTTCGGTTCAACATTGATGGAATCAGCGACAGCTGAAGGGGAGCTTGTATAGAGAGATTTCTGATCAAAGGCAGAAGGATTCAACACATTTTGCAGATTCTTTATGAATGCCGCATTTACTTCGTAGGCATTACGGAGGGAATCGAGCCTTATGAGTTGCATTTCGGTGGCAGAACGTTCGCTCTCCTTGAG
>CAMWZE010000147.1 GCA_947178685.1 uncultured Porphyromonadaceae bacterium | reverse complement strand
CTTCTCTACCCTCACAAGCTCTATGCGGGTGGCCGACATGCGCAGGATTGTGAATTTCAAATTCCCCACCTCGAAAATGTCACCCTGCGACGGCAACGCCCCAAGGTTGTCGAGTATATATCCTCCAAGCGTATGATATGTGTCTGACTCCTTCAGATCAAGTCCGAATTCCTCGTTGATATTCTCTATCTCAGCCCGGCCGGAAAACTCGTAGACTCCCGGAGCGGTCTCTCGTGCCAACAGCCGTTTCCTATCGTGCTCATCTTCGATCTCGCCGAAAATCTCCTCCACAAGATCCTCCAGGGTTGCAAGTCCGGCAGTGCCGCCAAACTCATCAACCACTATCGCCATCGACCGCTTCTCGGCAAGCATCCGCCGCATCATCTTGTTGGCAAGCATCGTCTCGGGAGTAAAGATCACCGGCTTAAGATGTTCGCGCCAGTCCTCCTCCACATTGAATAGCTCCGATATATGGATATAGCCCAACACATCGTCGATATCCTCCTTGAAAACCACAATCTTCGACAAGCCCGTGGCGATGAACTTTCGTATAAGGTCCTCACGCGTTATATGGTCTATACCTACGGCCACTATCTCGTTGCGGGGTATCATACACTCCCCCATCTCGGTGTCTTTGAAATCTATCGCATTGCGGAATATCTTGACCTCATTCTCCACCATGTCGCGGTTGGCCGTGTCATGCAGCTGTTTCTGCAGGTAATCGTCAAGCTCCTCTATGGTGAGCTGATCCGACGCCTCCTCCTCTTTCTTCAACCCGAAGAGCTTCATCAACCCCGTCGATATACCCGACACAAGCAATGCCACCGGATATAACACCAGATAAATCAGATACAAAGGCAGGGCAAACAGACGCAGCATCAGATTGGGATTGATGCGGAAAGCTGTCTTGGGCATAAATTCTCCGGCTATCAGCACCACCCCGGTGGAAAGAAGCGTGTTGCACACAAGCACGAGTGCCTCGGAATGCAGCCATAGCTCAAGAATAGGGTTGATTATCACCGAGAAAGCTATACCGTACACCACAAGCACCACATTGTTGCCGACGAGCAGCGTGGATATGAACATATCCTCATGCCTTGAGAAGCCCCTGATGATACGGTCGATTATGCCCCCACGGGCGGCATCGATCTCCATTCTCACTTTGCTTGACTGCACGAAAGCTATCTCCGAGCCCGAAAAAAGAGCCGAGAGTATCAGTGCGACTACAGTCACTACTATGGCGGTGGTTAATGTCATCTGTCCGGTTTGAGATTGTTTCGGTCCACAGGGAATATCCCTGTCGGATGAAGTATTCGGTATTTAGTAAGACGCTCGTTGCTCTCGAATCCAGTACCCTCGAGAACATGGGTAGCATTTTCTATATGTATGAAGGTATCGGAATATAGCTTTTGCCGTCGTTGATCCCAGAAGACACGTGGAGAGAGAAACAGATCTTTAGGAGCCTTCGTCATCTCTACATTCCCCTCCAGCTTCCAGAGTTTCTGCATGCGGTAGAATGTGGCAGAGTCGGCCGCCACGGTGGCCTCCACGTTAAACTGACGGTCGAATTTCTGAAGATACAACCCCTCGGGAAATATCCAATAAGGGGTGTCAACCTCATCATACACATACCATATCGGAGCCACAATCTTATACTGCGTCACTCCTGAATCGGATATCAGGGTATTGACGTTATGGGTCACCATCGACGGCATGCTCTTCGGACTGAGTTTGTCCACAATATCTATCTTGGTCTCTTGCGTGCATCCTCCGGTGAATACACACCACACCAGCACAGCCATGAAACCCAATGCGGCCAACCTCATCTCTCTCCCGCGACGTATGGTCCCGTTCCTCCTCCTCATCATTATCTAATGCGACGCTGCCAGAACCAAAGCTCGTTGACGTTGATACCCAGATTGATATTGAAGTAATTCTCGGTGATGAGAGTCTGCGGATGTGCGGCTCTGTGCTTCCATTCGAAGCCGAGGTTGATCATTGTCTTCCCTTCGGGTGTGGGGAGACCGAAACCGCAGGTCAAGCCGAATTCGCGCAGACGGTTTCCCCGTATGTTCAGATAGTCGTCGGTGTAATACACACCGGCTCTATAAGCTATTCTCTCCAGATAGTTACCTCTGATCTTGGGTACAAACTCACCACCCACCGCGTAACGCAGGCGATTGTTGAACTTCATCCCCTGGAACACCAGGTTATCCTCCGTGTGATCTTTACCGGTCTCGTATAACGGGGCATATCCGGCTTTCGACCATTCCTGATACGTTACATCAGCCTCTACCATCCAGCTTGACGTACGTTCGTGGCGATATGACACTCCGGCACCCAACGACATAGGCGTGAAATATTTACCGGCCAGATTGGAATAGGCCATAGTGTCAGGCTCGGCCGAAGTCTGGGTAGCTTCGCGTGCGGTCACCCATGTGTGGCCGTGGAGCGACTTCTTCGGCGAGAATGTCAAGCCTACGCTCATACGGTCGGTGCGCGACAAGCGTGCCGTATACTGTGCGCCGATGGTGATGTCCCAGTCGCGGATCTCCATCACATGCTCCACAAGCGACTGTCCGGTCGACTCCGGAGTGGCATACACATCGTTGATTATATTGCCGAAGCTATAGGCCACGTTGAAACCCAGCGAGAATCCTGCGAATTTACCGGCGAAACCGAGATAAGCCTGATTGATACCGCCCGAGCCCTGATTCTCCAGAGCACCGAACTTTATATCCTTTCCGAAGGCATAACCCACAGATGAATATGGAAGCAGACCCACTGATCCTCCCAGATATTTGGAGATCGGGAACTGCATGGTAATATAGTCAAGACCGCCCCCGGTGGTGCGTTTCTTCACGTCCCCCTCTTTCTGATGTACGATAGCGACATCGGCCCCCATGTCGAAAAGAAACGTCAGGGAGTCGATGGCAGCATAAGAGGCGGGGTTCATGACGTTGATCTGACGTCCGGAGTTCATCGCATAGCCCACGGAACCCATCTGCCGCTGCATGGATGTGGCGCGGTCGCCGAGAATGCCGTAGCCATACATTGAATATGGAGTGGTGACATTCTGGGCTTGAATACCTACTACGGAAGCCGCGGCGGCAAGCAGGAGTATTTGTATCCTTTTCATAATATAGGGATGTCGTTATTGTTGTTATATTTCAGGTTCCGGGTTACGTCCGGAACGGGTTGTATCTGTTTTTATCGATCCTCCTCCGTATTGAAGCGGAAGATTGACAGCAGGCCGTAGCCCACAAGATTCGGATCTATCCTCACCGGAAGGCCTCGGGCCTCAAGCAAGGGCGCGAGGATCGACGCGTCATTGCCGGTGAGAAGTATCCTTTCACAAGAGTATTCGGTCTTGGCCCGGGCATAGGCATCGGCGATCTCACTCACCATGCCACCCACCACACCGGTCCGTATGGCCGTGCGTGTGTCATGTCCGAACGGCGGGATCTCCCCCTCGGCCTCCACAAGCGGAAGCTGCTTTGTGGCCTCATGCAGGGCTGAGAACCTCAGGCGTATCCCGGGTGCTATATTTCCCCCGGCGAAAGTACCCTCCCGGTCAACTACGTCTATGGTGACGGCTGTGCCGGCATCCACCACAAGCGAGCCACTCCCCGGAAAGAGCCTGGCGGCCCCCACAGCAGCGGCGACACGGTCGTTGCCCAAAGTGGAGCGGGTGCCGTATACTATCTTCACCGGCATCGGCGTGGACGGGGTGAGCACCAGCAGACGTCCGTCGAGCATCCGGCGCAAAGTCTCGAGAAACTTGGCATCGGTGTGCCCGACGCTGCAATAGGCACAGCTCTCTACCCCATAATCTTCCAGCAAAGGAAGCAGGTCTTCTATGGCCATCGTGAAAAATCGTCGGGAGGTCATCTCCTTATCGCCGATCCACACAGTGGCCTTTGCCGAGGAATTACCTTGATCAATGGTGAGAAGTCGCTTATCCTGTGAGCCGTTCATCTCCTCTCCCCTTTCCTGTTCATCTTGTCCGGTTCGCCCGCAGAGGCAGACCTCGCCTCCGATTTGCTTTTCGACACAATCATCCATGAGGCTATCACCTGTATGGCTGCACCCACAAGTGTGAAGAGTATGGTTTCACGAAGCAGGGCCAGCATTCCGGCATAAGGGCCGAGATGATTCTCGGAATAAAACCAGAATGCACCGCCGATCATAAACGCCACTCCGGCCCAGAATTCCATCCTTCTCAGACGTCGCAATCTCAGGGAATCTCCGGGCACCTTAGCCCCCACGACCCGAGCCACCGTATATATAATAGCGCCGGCAGCATATATCCATTTCAGTGCGGATGCCAGCCCGAAGTCAGACGGGGCGAAAAAAGGCACTACCAACGACACACAGATAAGGAGAAGACCGCCTGTAGCTGTCCCCTCCGCGAGTCGTAATCTTTTATCAGAGGCCGCTGTGGGCCCTACGGAAGAACTTTTCATTATTTAAACACTGGCGTGGGAGCAGATTGAGTTATTTGAGTATGAAGACATCCTCCGACGGACGCTGCATATGGAATTTCTCTCTTGCGAGATGCTCAAGGCTACCGGTTCCTCGGATTATCGACTCCCGCTGATGCCTGTAATAGGCCGCTGAGTCTCTACATTCCGCGATGGCCTCTGTGAGTTCATTGATCTTACGCTGATATTCCATATTCTGCGATAAGGAGGTGTCATCGTTCGCCAGAAGCACCACCACCATCAATGTGCCGATCGCTATCACTGGAAGATGAGAGCGTCGCCTGATCCAGAAATTCGCTTTCTTAACAGTCTTACTCACTTGTCAGTCGTTTTATGAAGTGGTTTAAACAACTTATTGTCAAGTATGTGTCACAAACTAATCAATATATTCCTTGTCGCCCTCTAAGGCGATCGTTGAAACCGCTTTTCAGTTATAACAGAACCCTATTACGCCTTCAAGAAGGTGTCAAATCTCATCCATATAAGTCACCAATTAGTTATATCATTAATTTATAACACATACTTAGCAACCACAAAATTAGTGATTATATGCCATTCCCACATAATCACCACCTATATTTTTTCAAAATTTAACTAAGTAGCCCCACTTTCTATCTCTTGACGCCCGGTCCCGACCCTCTCCTATCTCCCTTCCTCCCGCCTTCCTACAATTTACTCTGTAGCGGCATGAGCATCCCCCGCATCCTCCATTCAGCCCGTTTTCCCTCAATCGACACCATATCGC
>CAMWZE010000146.1 GCA_947178685.1 uncultured Porphyromonadaceae bacterium | reverse complement strand
GCACCTTGCGGTCGATGTGGCGGAGAGCCTCTATGGCCTGCGGAGGGGTGGGCACGTCAGGCTGTCCGATGTTGAGGCGGAACACTCTGTGGCCTCTCTTCTCGGCATCACGGGCGGCCCCTACAAGTTTGCGTATGGGCGAGGAGGGCATCTCATAACCACGGGTGGATACTACCGGTTTCATTTCTTTAAGCTATTGAAATATCTGTCCATCAAATCTACTAATTCTCGTTTCCTACCCTTCTGGAAATTAGATTGCATAAGACTCCAGTCACCATTATCATTAGCCTCTACCATACACCATCCCTTTTCACTGTATGCTATATCCCATGATATCAAGGTCGTGCCCAAACGATGAGTTGCCATATCTGTGATCAAAGCTTTGGCTTTATCCCACTCAGGCATCTGGAAACCTATTATCTGACAATGAGTTGTAGGATGAAAAAGGAAATGCTCATTCATGTAATTTTTGGCATCCGACTGTATTACTCCAGTTGACGGATCCACACTGGCATAAATACCTCCTGATCCTGCGTTATCTTTTATTGAATTTCCTACACCTATACGGAGAGTTGCTCCAATGATTGTCACTTCAGTTTCAATAGTAAATGTCACCACCCTACATGAATTAACTGATGCGGGATTAAGTCCTTTTAATGGTTCACCTTGTTGGATTAGCTCCTCTGCTATACCTGGATTATTACGAACAGTTTTTTCAAACCATTCATTAACATCTATATCATCAGACTTTACTTTAACAATTCCGTGCCCTGAATGATCGTTTAAAGGTTTATATATAAATTCTCTGTTTTTCTTTATGAAATCTTTAAACTTTCCCTTGTCTTGCTCCTGCATTATAGGAACGACTTCTCTCTTGAAAAAACCACTGTATACCTCATAACAAGCGTACTTGTCCGTCATTAAGGCTTCAACATCAGGTGCATTTAATATATCACAATAATAATACCTCAATTTATCTGATACGAAACTTTCCCTACCTTTTTCCGACTTGAAGTATAATCCGTAAATTATGTAATCCTGGAAACTTAAACCATATCTATGCAGACAATATACCATATCATCATATATCTCTTCAAAGATTTGATCTTTCGGCACTTCCTTATCCCGATTTAAAAGTTCCAGTGCCAACTTCTTGCCTTTCTCGTAATATGCCTCATCCATACTTCTATAATAAGCGGCATATAACTTTTTACCTACTGGACTAATTTTTGCATTGGACGCAAGTTCTGATTCAAATTCTGATATATTCTTCCACTTTGCTATTCTGTCTGATAATCCAAAATATTTCTCCACTTCCATTTATTAATCAAATTTATAATTTTGTAAAAATAACTCCCGTAGTAGGACTATCGTGACAGAATTATTCGTAGTCTTCCTCCTTACCCCAAAGCTGGGCGAATCGTTGTTTCTCTCTTTCTTCTTTAAACCATCTGCAATATTCCAACCATGAATATTGTGGTTCATAGCCAAGTTCATTCTTGGTTTTCTCTATATCGAGGACAAACTGCATGGCATTCCTCTTTTCCGGAGCATATTTTATCTCAGACTTATTATTATCGGGTGAGAAAACCTCAACAATCCCCTTGATCCTCTCTTCAAGGGTAGAACCGTAACTACCAATATTGTATACTCCACCTGACTTATCCGATTCAACACATTTCTCCACTATCTGGAGAAAATCCGGCATAGCACAGGTTTCAAGCAGTCTGTCGGGATCTCCCCATATCTCCAGGGGCTCTCCTTTCTCCGCTTTCTTTATCAGGAACCGATCAGATACCATGACCTTCTCTCCATCTGTGTAGGTATACGGATTAGGATGGTAGGTATAGACCCTTGAAAGGCGTAGAATGAATGTCTTTATACCATACACAGCCTGATAATGCAGTATTGTCTCAACAGCGGCCATCTTGGCTATCACATACATGGCATGATCTCCGGTTAAAGGAGCCTTACGCTCGGAATCTGCCGGGATCGGCTGCTTGCTGCCAAACAAATAACTGATATCAAACAGAGACTCTGGGAATATGATCTTCGGGATGTTGGCTTTACGCATGTATTCCAACACATTATAAGTTCCCTTAAAAATTGATTCTATGTATAGTGTCGCATCATATCCTTTCATAGATGCGGGTAATGCTCCTGCAAAATCTGCAACAACATCAATACCTGACAACGGGAGTTTATCAAAATCCTCTGCTTTGGATATATCTACAGTATAATATTCTATGCCATGGTTCTTGAAAAAACCGTTGTCACTTCTTCGATGACCTGTAGCGATAACATTATAACCTTTCTCCTTAAAATGTAACGCTATGTAGGCGCCCAGCGTACCGGTTGCACCCAATACTAATATTGTCTTCATAACTCTATCGGTGTTGTTGATTGATAAATGATATATCCGTTCCTGTCATAATTCCCGGTTGCTTCAGTCAGTCTCTTTTCTGACAGATCCGTTATTTTCCTTTCCACAAGCCATTCATATGGGCTATCATCAAAATACTTCATCAGTCTCTCACTCTGAGCGGACAGGAAAAGTATGCCTGAATAATTTGTATTATGGGAAGGTCGGTAGGAATACTGATCCAAGCCTACCTCTATCATTGCACCCAGATAATCAAAATCTGTTGAAAGTCCCACCAAGGTATCTGATATCCTGTCCCCACCTCCCCTGGGATTTACCTCAATAAGATAAATTCCATTTGAATTTATCTTTATCTCAATATGCGCAGCTCCATTCTCATAACCTACTGCCACCAGAATATCCTCAATTACTTTCCCCACATTCTCCTTGATATCAGGTGATAATACAGCCGGTTGGTGATGTTCAAGTTCTACGAAATGAGGATATCCGCTAGTTATTTTTTTTGTTATCTGGATAATCTGATGTTTGCCATGAAATGAAAGCGTCTCAACTGAATACTCATCTCCTGTGATATACTCCTCAATAATTATATCCTCCCTGGAAGCATCTTTCGCATATGATATAGCGGAATCCAACTCATCAGCAGAAGCACAGTAACTGACACCTTTTTTTGCAGATCCCTTGGTCGGCTTAACCACACACGGATATGATATATTGTTCTTTTCATTGATATTCCAAACTTTCGGCTTACTTAGACCAATGATTCCTGCTGTCCGTTCTCTAAGAGTGGACTTATCCTGAATCATTTCCAATGTTTCAGGACTCACACCATTAAGTCCAAGAGCTGTTGAGACCTTGGAACATACAAGTGCAGTCTCCTCTGAGGCTGTTGTAACCACTCCATCCACCTTAAGGTTCCGGCACTTATCGATGATATCCTCAACTTCAAAAATTGATATAGGATAGAACTCATCACAGATTTCCTTGCAGACTGCTCCTTTGTCCCAGGCTATACATATGGTATGAAGGCCCATATCCTTCGCCCTGGCCACCAGTGGGAGCTGTCCAATGGAAGCTCCTATTATAACAAGCTTCTTGGAATTCACCTTTATATTACGTTTATCTTGCACCACCTATCAATTGTAGCCATTGAAGTTTCCAATTGTTCTGAAGTCGGGAAACGGAGCACCAATGTACCGATGGCATTGTTGGCTCCCTTGAATCCCTCCACATTATCACCGGGGTTCACCCAGAGATCTGTCTCAATCACATATGACTTTTCAGGCTCCGAAATTTCCAAGCTTTCAAATTTTCCACTTTTATCCGCATGCAGGATTACTTCTGCAAGATATCCGTTATATTGAGGGTCACTCAAAGGTTCGATCTCCATTCCAAGGGATCCTCTGACTGCATTACGTATGAGATCCGTTCCGCTTGCATATCTGAGCATCTCGGCAAGGCGGTTACCTCCACCTCTGGGTGAGAGCTCCATTATATAGGTCTTGCCATTCTTACATAATCGGGTCTCAACATTATAGATACCGGTCTTAAGATCCAATAAGGTAATCAACCTCTGTATCTCGTTCCTCAGCTCTTCCTGAGCTGCGACCGGCATTGTGGATGGCCAGCTATATGCTGATGGGGTATAGGGATTGGCCGCCTTTGTATCGAACCGCTGGTCGGAAAATGAGCAGAAGGCCAATTTTCCATCCACTGAAAAGCATTCTGTATCTGATGAATTACCTTCCTTTTCTAAGAAATCCTCTATTATGAAGCGGCCGTTATGAGACTCCCTCTGCGCTTCCTCGATCGCCTCCCGCAGCATATTCGGATCATCCACCCGTCTGACGCCCTTGCTTCCGGCCGAATCCACAGGCTTGACAATGACAGGCCAGTTGAACCTATCTTTCTCAGCCAGGGCCTCCTCTATGCTTTCATAGCCTTTGGCCACGGGAACATTGAATCCATGCTTAGTAAGGAAATCCCTGAATTTATCCTTGTTCTGAAGAATCCTCACTGAGTCGTATGACCCTTGAAACGGCAGGTTTAACTTCTCTGCCACATATGAGGCTGTGACAACGCCGGGATCTACCGCGAAAGACATTATGCCGTCTATCCCGATCTCCTCCGCAACTTTCAACACAGCATCCTTATCCATCACGCTGACGTTCACAAAACCGTCAGAATATTTATGCGCTATGTTATCAGGCAGATAATCACAGGTTATAACCTCCACTCCGTCGGAATGGGCAGCTTCAATTACCGGAAGAAGATAACGGAGACCTCCCAGAAGAAGCAGTTTCTTTTTATCTTTGTTCACTGTCAATTATTTTCAAAATGTTTGAGTACTCTTGCCACATCCTCATCCGAAAGGTCATGATGCATAGGAAGACACAATACACTGTCGGCAAGTTTGTATGCCTCCGGCAGATTCTCTCTTGTTGCAGATGGTAGTCCGCGATATGTGGAGAACTCGGTAATCAATGGGTAGAAGTAACGGCGTCCGAGTACGTTGGCATCCTTCATATCCTGATAGAGCTGATCGCGTGTCTTGCCGAATTTCTCAGCATCTATGAAAATCGGGAAATAGCTGTAGTTGTGACGTACACCGGGCATATCATCGAAGAATGTTATGCCCTCGATATTTCTAAGCGCCTCACGATATGTATTGGCTACTTTCTGACGAGCTGCTATGGCCGCGTCTACTTGTCTGAGATTGAGGAGACCGTAAGCAGCCCGCATCTCGTCCATCTTGGAGTTGATACCGGGAGCGACCACGGTTGTCTCATTGGCAAATCCGAAGTTCTTCAGATAATCAATTCTCTTCTTGGTCTGCTCATCCTTCATCA
>CAMWZE010000145.1 GCA_947178685.1 uncultured Porphyromonadaceae bacterium | reverse complement strand
CTTGTATTGCTCATTTATTTCGTCGTATTTATGTTGCATATCAGTCTTCATCATTACGCTGTTTTTTCAATTTTTCTTTAATTCTTATCAATCGCACTCCCACATTTTTTGCCGTCATACCAACAATGGCACCGATCTCCTCATATGCCATGTCTTCCAGCCATAGCAGCACGATAGCTCTGTCCATAGGGTCAAGACGTGTGATACGCCGGCGAAGCTGTTCCGTCTGACGTCCGGCAGGGGAATCGGTAGTGAAAATTTCGGGAGCGATATCAAGAGGTTCAGTCTTGACACGTTTCTTCCGTTGATAAGAAATACAGGTATTGAGTGAAATCCGGTAAACCCATGACTTCAATTCACTCTCTCCCCGAAAAGACTTCAAACCTTTCCAGAGATTGACAAGTATTTCCTGAAAAATATCGTCAGCCTCAATTTTATTGGCCGCATACATGTAGCATACTGAATAGATAGAAGCCTTATGAGCCTCTATAATCCGTTCAAACACTTTATCCGGCTTATTCAATTTCTCTTCCATATCATAGGTTTCTCTTCCGTATTATCAGTTAATCTTCAAATATTCAGATCATTGAAGTATTCTTATCTTCACATCCTCCGCCAATAATAATCCTTCCTCTCCAACACTTCCATCATTCCAATCCTCCTTTCACTTTAATAAGACGTAAATCAAACCCAAAAACTACATCACCATAAATATTTTTTCACTGAATTGAATTGAACAATCAAATTTGAATTTTCTTGTTTTCCAGTTATAAGTTGGCAAAGTAATAACTTTAATTAATCACAGCATTGACTACAACCTTGTCAAGTTGTAACAAATCAACAAGGGCTTTTAAGGCTCTCGGAATCGCAGTTTCTCTCAACTGTGGAAATATGAAAATTGCTTTAAGTTAAGAAAATAGAGTAGGAGGTAAACACTCATCATCGGTGTTTACCTCCTACTCTATTATTAACCTTGGTGTTACTTCTCAGGCGTATGCTTCAGAAGACTGGTTGCAGAAGTTTTACCATCTTTCACAAGGATAGCCCGGATCTCTGTCTCCTCTGCCGGAAGATCAATCGGACCGTTGTAGACAGCCGACCCTACAAGTGCCGGACGAGTACCGTCCATCGTATAATGGATAGCCGCATCCGGATAAGGACTGTTCATATAGACCTTGCCATTCTCTACCTTGATACCCGGTTGGCGCAGATGCCATTCTATTCCGAAGCCTTCAAGTCGCGGAAGCTCCTTCTCCCCTATCAGGATGTTGAAATCTGCATCCGAATATGTGGGCGACGCATTCCATCCTCGCTCCGCCAACCCAAGACATTTCGGGAAGAGCAGACGCTCCATATCTTCCCGGCTTCGTATCGTCTCGCCGAAAAGTTTTCCGGAAACTCCTATCACCTTGCCCTTATGGTCGGGCGACGGAGGACAGATCTTGTCGGGATAACCGTTGAGTGTACGCAACTCATCAGTGATTCCGCCCCAGTAAAGTCCCCTCTCCTCCGGATTTCGCGCATAGAGCATATCCATGTAGAAATAGTCCACATTACTGATAATTACAGGATAACCGGCCTTGACACCTTTGAGGGCAATGTTATGCTCGGGGTCATGAGGTGATACCCAGCAATCCATACCGCCGACCGTGGGTGCCACCTGCGCATGGAAGGCGTTGTCGTAATCAGTGCAGATATCCTGCCACCCGTAAAGCGGTATGCCCCGCTCTTTCATTATGGCCGAAATACCTTTTACAAATTCTCCTTGCATTGCATGGCGTCCCTTTATGCCGAGTTTCTTCTCCATAGCAACGGCTGATGGTGAGCCGTCCCACGCTCCTTCGGGCACCTCATCGCCTCCAAGATGTATGCCTATCAGCTCAACACCTGCCTCCTTATACATGGCCGCAATCTCATCCACGACCTTCGCGATAAATTTGTAGGGACCGGGAAGGGCCGGATTCATCAGATTGTCATGATAAAGCTGGGCCGACGTATATACTGAGGTATCATTATCCTCTATAAGTCGATATGTCTCGTCTCCGGTATTCCGTCTGCGAGCCTCCATCGCCTTGATAGCGGCCCGGGCATGACCCGGAGACTCGATCTCAGGTATTACCGATATGCCGATTGAGTCGCAATGACGGATAAAGTCTATGAACTCCTTACGGGTGAAATAGCCATTGGCGGTAGCTACATTATCCTCTACCCTTCCGGTACCGCTGAAGATATCGGGGAGATAGTCTTTGCTATCGAGGGTGTAGCCTCTACGTGAACCGACCTCTGTCAACTCCGGCAATCCGGGAATCTCAAGACGCCACGCCTCATCGTCTGTTATGTGGAAATGAAGACGATTGAGACGGTAGTCGGCCATCAAGTCAACCATATCACGCATTGTCTCAGGCGTCTGATAGTTACGGGCGATATCAATCATCAGACCACGATATGGATAATCCGGCCAATCCTCTATCACCACACAAGGAAGCTCTCCACCGGCTGATGCATACAGACGTCGCTCAAGCATCCTGCGCCCCATATTTACGGCCTTATCCGATGCTCCCTCTATCACTGCCTTATCGGGCAGCAGGGTAATCTTATAATACTCAGGATTCTCATGAGCCACTATCTTTGTCTCAACAGGGGAGCCTTGCTTATGGCTACCCTCCGTAAGGGTCACGCTCTTGAATGAGGGGGCTATATCGAACACTCCCGGTTTTTTCCCTTTTGAGATACGTTCGTTGAGACGATAAATGGAATCTGAAGCCAACGTCCACTTCATCACCTTGCTGTCGGCAAAGGCTGCTGACGTAGGATCCTGACGGTCATGAAGGGCTACATCAATCACCCTGCCGCCAGGCGTGATGGCATGGAATGATTCGGGACCTTCCGACAATCCTCTCACAGGCCAGCCACATTCCACCTCTATCGTGACATCCTTGGCATCGGTGCCAAATTTCGGTGAGGTAAGGTAGTAATATCCGGCGTTAATCTCAACGAGCGAGTCACCCTCCGACACTACCTTCAATGGCCTGGCCAGCTGCATGAAACAGAGTCGCTCGACAGAGTCGACATTATTGACTATTATTCGCTCCACACAGCGTCCCCCCGTTGAATCCGACGACACAAGTTCCCACCTTACCGTGGGGGTCTCGGCCGATGCAGATGTGCCGCATGAGGGTAGATACGAAACGAGTGCAGCGGAAACAATTATCCCCGCGACACCCGAATATTTCATTAGTTTCCTCTTCATATCCCCGCCTTAATCCTGGTCTGACTCCGGAGCCTTGTCTATGAGCTCCATGAAATCGTCGAGTTTGGGAGTAATAATAATCTCGGTGCGGCGGTTACGCTGCTTGCCAACTTCCGAATCGTTGTCGGTAAGAGGATTAAACTCGCCTCGTCCGGCTGCTGAAAGACGCTGTGGATTGATGCCGAACTTATCTTGAAGCACCTGCACTATCGATGATGCACGCAAAGCCGAGAGGTCCCAGTTATTGCGGATATTGGTCTTGGAGATGGGCACATTATCTGTGTTGCCCTCCACGAGTACATCGAAATCCTTATAATCTTTCAAAATCTTGGCGATTTTGGAAAGGGTCTCCATCGCACGGCTGTTCACCTCATAGCTGCCGCTCTTAAAGAGCATATTGTCGGCAAGCGAGATATACACCACACCTTTCAGCACCTTCACATCCACATCCTTAAGCTCATCGTTGCTTAGCGAACGCGTGAGTTTATTAGTGAGGGCGATGTTAAGAGAGTCTGATTTCGACTTGGCATCTACAAGCTGTTTGATATATTTGTTGGAAGCATTGATCTCGTCAACAAGTTTGGCGATGTTCACACTCCCCTGATTGTTGGCTTCCATACTCTTGTCGAGCGTATGCTTCAGCTCCTGCATACCCTTTTTAAGTTCGGCATTACTCTGGCTCGCCACATCAAGTTGCGAACGGAGGTTACGGGAGTCGGCATTACAGTTGATCAGCTCCTCTCGCGTGGAGCCGTATTCACTTTGCAGATCCTCGTATTTACCCATCAGTTCTGCATACTTCTTGTTTGACACACAGCCTGTGGTCATAATTCCGGCTGCCAACGTGGCAACTGTCAACAGTTTGAATTTCATAATTTTCAAATACTTAGAAGGGTTATATCGTTTACATGATTACTATCTCTCTGATCTTTTCCGCCTAAACGGAACAAATCAATTTACAAAGATAACCAATTCATTTAATTTTCATATGACTTGTTGCAATTTTTCTCTGTTCGGATTCAGAAGTCTCTTATACTTTTTCTTTGTTCGAAATCAGTCTGCTTTCAGAAGTGGCCGAATCCATTTCTGATACTGTCAGAACTTTCCAGGTGCCTCCATGATCCGGTCCGATTCGTTTAAGCCATTTTCCCTCCTTAAGAATTGCAATCTGCTTTCGGACAGCCTGAACAGACAATCCCAAACAAGAAGCCAACGTCTTAGCCGTATATGAGGGATTTTTCCTGAGTAATTTCAGAATACGGTCACGGGAGTTTATTTTTTCCTGACCCTCTTTAGATGTAATTCTGATAAATTCCTTCAGATACAGGTTGAGCTCCTTACGCATTAAAAGCCGGAAATTCTTTTTATTCTCCATATAATTTTCCCGATCCTTATATTGAATGTCAAGTGCTGAAAATAATAGATCTTTATCGCTTGGTGGGGCAAGAGGTAGCAAGCTACATTCCCGTTGCAGCCAATACATTATCAGCACAGACATGCACAGTGTCTCTTTCGACCATGTTAGATTCTCAATTAAATCATAAACCATATCGAAACTGAAATCATATTTTTCTGCGGGCGACATCTCCTCATGATGCAATCTCAAATTATTTAGAGTGCGCAGATACTGCTGTAGATTCCTATTCTTCGAAAAATCTTTCCCAGCTCTCGGATTATCCAACACCGCACGCAATATAATACCCACCAATTTCTGCAATCTCCCGGGGGTGATGCTGTAACCGTCCTCTATGTATTGCGCCACTTGTGCACACGTCTTTTTGAATGCAGCATTTATTTTACAATCACTCCGTTGAGGGTGAGTATACCACCAAATAGGAAGAGCATTCCTTCCCATCAATATATTGTTGCAACGTTGGCTAAGTCGCGTTCCTAACAGCCTTGAAGCATTAAACACCACTAACTTATCATTGTCATCCATGAAACTTTGAGAACCACAATCAGAGAGAACTTCCTGCGATCGGGCTATTC
>CAMWZE010000144.1 GCA_947178685.1 uncultured Porphyromonadaceae bacterium | reverse complement strand
CTACATGATTAAATGTTTCGGACTTGCAGGTTTGTTATCCTTGCCGTTCGTGATGGCTGATGCCGCATCCCTCACACCGGAGGCAGCGTTGCAGCGAGCCTTAGGTGTATCAACCGGACAACTTGTTACCCGCTCTGCGGATTATGAGTTGGGTCATACCGAGAAAGCCGGTGGTGAGAACATTCTCTATGTGTTCAACAGAGGTAATGAAGGATTTGTGGTGGTTTCAGCCGATGATTGCTTCAATCCTATTCTCGGTTATTCCGACAACGGTGCTTTCGATTATGACTCAGCGCCCCCTCAGCTGAAATGGTGGCTGAATGAATATGCAATGCAGGGAGACTACGCCTTGAAGAATATGGTGTTGACTCCTTGGAATGCTGACGCAAAGTCTACCCGCGCCGCGCGTGAGAATATAGCTCCTCTCGTGCAGACCAAGTGGAATCAGGATTACCCCTATAATCTCGATTGTCCTGAAGATGCGGGTGGAAAATGTATCACAGGCTGTGTGGCCACGGCTATGGCTCAGATTATCAAGTATCACGGCTATCCCACACAAGGTAAGGGTAAGCACAGCTACGATTGGAACGGCACTACCTTGAGCTTCGATTATGGAGCCACAACTTTTGACTATGCCAACATGCTTGACACGTATGTGGAATACGATGAATATGGACGCCCGGTTGACAATGCCACTGAAGAGCAGAAGAAGGCGGTGGCCCAACTGATGTATGCCTGTGGAGTGGGTGTGAACATGAGATACTCCTCAGGAGAGAGTGGGGCAGCAGATTACGGTATACCGTTTGCTTTTGTAAACCTGTTTAACTATGACAGCGGAACGAAATATGTAAAGAGAACCTATTACACCACAGAGGAGTGGGAGAATCTTATTTACACGGAGTTGAGCGAAAAACGTCCGGTGCTTTATGGAGGACAGGCTCCCGGTGGAGGTGGCCATGAGTTTGTGTGCGACGGCTATGAGAATGGATATTTCCATATCAACTGGGGTTGGAGCGGACTTGCCGACGGATTTTATTCATTATCGAATCTGCTGCCTGAGCATCAGGGCTTAGGTGGTTTCGATGGTGGCTATAATAATGACCAGGGAGTCGTTATGGGTATCAAACCGAGCGCAGCAACCGGTGGCGCTACTCCCAACATCTCCATGACCGGCAGCTTGAATGTAATGCGCTTGCAATCCAATGTCGTGATAGATCTCTCAATCGATGGAGGAATGATCTGCAATTATGGTCCGGAGGATGCGAACGTGTTATTAGCGTTCAAGATGGTCTCCTCTTCCGGAAAAGAGTATATCGGAGAACCCGCAGATTATGAGTTTAAGGGAGCTCTGGAAAGTGTAATCGGTTACAGTGCTTTCGGCCTTTATCTTCCTAAGGGTGTTCCGGCCGGCGACTATACAGGATACGTAGTATATAAGAATTCTGCCGGAGAATGGGAAGAGGTGTATGCACCTATTGCTATGATAAGCTATCTTAAAGTTGACGTGGACAAGTCAGGTAATATGACGGTGACTCAGGGAGAACCTCGCCAGAAAGCTGATATAAAGGTTACGGCTTTCGGTCCGGCTGAGGTTGTCAGGTATGGAGTGCCGGCAGAGTTTGATATGACGATTGAGAATCTAAGCGATATTGAATATTCGGGCTATCTCTATATCCGTACCTACAAGCACGGCACTAATGAGGAGATTTCAGAGGCTTCCCAGACCTTGAACGGACTTACTGTGGGTCCGCAGACCTCGTTCAGCATCTATTTCTATCTCACTTATAAACTTGCTGACGGTTTGTATGATGTGATTATTTATGATTACTATGGAAGAGAGGTGAGCGAGACATTGCCGTTGTGGATAGGAGTGCCGCCTGTGTATGTTTCAGAGGTTACATTAAACCAAAGCGAGGTAAGAATGGGCGCCGGTTCCACCTATCAGCTTGAGGCAACTGTTCATCCCGACAATGCCGACAATCCCACAGTGGTGTGGAGCACCTCAAATCCTGAGATAGCGAATGTGGATGAGGATGGTCTTGTCACAGCCTTTGCAGCCGGAGAGGTCACTATAACCGTAAGATCCGTGGAGTCGGAGGATAAGTATGCCTCTTGTGTCATTACGGTTTATGTACCGGTTGAGAGTGTGACTTTCGACAGAAGTGCAATCGAGGCAGAGGAGGGTACTGTGGTTGAGCTTCAGGCTACAGTGTTGCCGGAGGATGCCACAGACAAGACACTTCAATGGCGTTCATCAAATGAGGAGGTTGCCACTGTGAATGAGAATGGTGTGGTGACTGTGCATTCAGTTGGTGAGGCTGTAATCAGTGCTACTACCACTGATGGCACCGAGCTGACAGCTGAATGTGTGATTACGGGTATTTCCGGAATCGCCGACATTATTGCTGATGATGCTCTCTTTGACATCTACACTGTAGCCGGTGTGATTGTGAAGAAGGATGCTGACAAGAGTTCACTCTCCACACTCAAGAAGGGTGTCTACATCCTTGTGACCGGCTCTAAGAAAGCCAAGATTGTAATCTAATCAAACTACACCACCGCCAAGTGTAATTTCCATAATCGCCAAGTATAATTTAATTACTACATAAGAAAAATAGGGGCTGATTGCAGCCCCTATTTTTTTACCCCCAAAAGATAAAGTGACCAATCTTATAACAACAATGGTATGGAAAGCTCTCGTGCCCACCATACCATTGTTCATTAAAGACTTATCTTGCTCTTCGAGGTACTATTCTGGGGGTTGGGACACTTGGCTCGAAAGCTTTTAATCCCTCATCCCCTGTAAATATTTCTACTTGAGACCCATATTTCGCATAATAATTTGCCACAGCAACAATTAGGGCATCTCCTAATGACTGTCCGGATAATGCTGTTTCTTTCCAATTTGATAATGTTTGTTTTAATGCGTCATTCCCTATCAAGTTTGATTGTTCAGTAAAAGCAGCCCAAGGAACCGTTCCGTCTAAAGCATTTTCAATATGTTCCACGAAAGAGTTAACAATATCATGTTTATCACCTTTGGCTTGGGCTATATGGTTTCCGGTTTCAATTATAGATGCTAACGGTAAAATAAGAGTAGTACCACTCTTTATTTCAGAATCAATTTTTTCTTTTACCCTATTATAAGTCCATCTGTCATTGTCCGGACCACATGTCACTTTTCCAGGTACCCGGAGCCATACACACAGAATACTTGTATCAAGTATTAATACTTTTTTCATTTTGATGTATTTGAAAGAAAACCATTTGTCATAATACCCCCGGGAGTATAGTTCGCCAATAATTTTAAAAGGTGGGGAGCATCTTCAAGTAAATGAATCTCGCTATAACCTGACAACTCGGATCTTGACACATAACTAATGAAAGGAAGCATCTCAGGTCCTAAAGCATCTATCAATACCGGATTGTGGGTTGTGCAAATAATGTCAATCCCCTTTTGAGAACCTAAATCTTTTAATGCCATTACTAATTCTCCTGCTCGCGAGGGATGAAGTCCATTATCAACTTCCTCAATGACAATTGTTGAGCCTTTTTGTGCAGATAATAAGGCTGAGACAATCGCAATGAATCGTAGTGTGCCATCCGACATAGAACGCGCATCAAATTCCGTTCTATTGCCATCTGTCCATTCTTCAGCACAATAAAGCATGGCATCTGTTTTGAATCTACCAATTGGCTCTGCCCAAATCTTTTTTAAATCTTTTTCAGGTAATGGACGGACATATTCAGTTAGACTATCTTCAAAAGCTTTCTTCTTTTCTTCGGGTAGTCCGGCTATTACACCGGCAATATTGGAACCATCTGACGCGAGTTTATCCGATAGGGCTGTATAATCTCTCATCTTCTCTGGTTTTGGATCAAGGATAAAAATAGATTTCAGTGAAGATGATACGAGTTCCGCTTTTTCTTTTATCTCTTTTATCACATTCAAATTTGGTATTTGAGATAAAATGGATATGTCTCGTTTTACTGAGAGTCCTTTAAGAGGACCTGCTTTATCCTTTTGAAACCGTGCAACAATTTGATTTGAGCCGCTTTCTACCTCATCAGTAGAAAATAAGATCTTTTCTTTACCACTGACAGTTTTAATCACAAGTTTCTCTTCTCTAATCAGAAGTTCTTTGTTCTCCAACACAAACGATATCTCATAAGTAAACTCATCTTTACCTATAAGTAAAACAATATTTAAAGTTGAGAAATCTTCATTTCTTTTAATAAGACCTTCAACGGCCCCTCTTATTGTAGAAACAGAATCAGATATCCGATTGCCCGTTGCTACATATGATAGAAAAGAGAGTGCATCAACAATATTGGATTTTCCTGCGGAATTAGTTCCTATTATAAAAGTAAGTGGATCAACCCAAAGTTGGGCTGATTCAAAACTTTTCCAGTTTTTCAATAAAAGGCTTTTAATCATAATTGCAATTGTTCAGTATGCAAATTTAATATATTTTTTTGAGATACTTATACACACAATCTGTAAACGTAGCGCACAGTGAATGAGAATGGTGTGGAGACGGTCCATGCAGTTGGTAAGGCTGTATTCAGCGCGACTATCACCGATGGCAATGAGCTAACAGTTTACATTGTTTGGTACCTATAAATTGCTAAAATCATTGGTATTACCAAAAAAATCGGCAACTCTTCTTAAGCTGCCGATTCAAATTTTTTTGGGTATTTCTTATCCCGAACTCGCGTTATTAGATCTACGATACATAAAGTTTAGCTTTTGATGTCTGCAACCTGAAGAATCGGATATCCCAGTGCGTTCTCTATTGATGATATAGTTTCAATAGTAAAGTTGTGAGTGCCTCTCATCCATTTACTGATTTCAGACTCCTTCTTACCGAGCATGTTGGCAAGATCCTTTTGTTTAAGGCCTCTTTCTTCTAATATGGCGTATATTCTGTATACAATCATGAAAGAGAGAGCGACACTGCGCCGGACTTCGGGCGAAACTTTAGCTCTGCGAGCTTCAATAATACTATTTCTTTTCATCGCGGGTAAAATTTGAAATTCAAAATTCCTATAATTTCTGGTTCTTTCCTAATTTAGTTGAAAAATACTATACTGTTACTTTATCTCGCACTTAACATAGGAGGAGAGCACAAAACCCGACACTGTGAACCGTATCAAACTGACATAATTACCTGACTTTACTCAAGAATCGAGGCGGATTGCTCCGCCTCGGCTGTTCAGTCATAATGTCAGTATATTAC
>CAMWZE010000143.1 GCA_947178685.1 uncultured Porphyromonadaceae bacterium | reverse complement strand
ACGTGACATTCTCCAACATGCACGTAGATTGTCATCTCTTCTCCGACGTATGGTGGGGCAAATCAGAGCCTATCTACGTGACATCCTATCCTCGCGCGGTAGGCAACCACAAAGATGCCGGATGGCGTTTTCCTAAGGGCGCGACAAAGGGTGCTTGTGGCGAGGTGAGCCGTATCCGTTTCAATAATATCTATGCCACATCAGAAAACGGTGTCTTCGTGGGTGGCGACACCCCCGACAAGGTAAATCATATCTATTTCAACAATGTGAATCTCGACTTGGTGAAGACCACCTCTTATCCCGGTATGGTCTACGATCTTCGCCCCCGCGACGGCGAAGGTTTCCTCAACACCAAGACGTTCGGATTCTATATCTCAGATGCCACTGCCGTTGACATCCGCGACTGTTCCGTAAACCTTCTCACCTTCCCCGCTGCCAACTACGCCGGCTTCCGCAATTAACCAAACCCTAACCCTTAACACTTAACCTTAACCCCTATGAAACGTTTTCTTCCCCTTCTACTGTGCCTTCCCGGCATAGCCGGAGCCATCACTCCTCAAGAAATCAAGCAGCAGTTTGAGTCGAAACCGGAGATGTCAGGAGGCGTATATTACGCTTATCCTTTCGCCACCGACTCCGTGCCCGAATTTCCCGCCGGATACTCCCCTGTTTACATATCTCATTACGGTCGCCACGGCTCCCGCTGGGCCATTCATGAGAGTCCATATACCAACGTGCTGAAAATATTCAATACCCAGAAGGAACAAGGCAATCTCACCCCATTGGGTGAACAGGCCATGGCGCAGGTTCAGGCCATAGCCGACCATGCTCAAGGTCATGCCGGAGAGCTGTCGCCTCTTGGGCAGCGCCAGCACAAAGGTATAGCCGAACGCATGATGCGACGCACACCTACCCTCTTCGCCGATTCCGCACAGATCTCGGCATTGTCGTCGATCGTGCCACGTTGCATCATCAGCATGTCGGCTTTCACAGAGCGCCTGAAGGAGATGAATCCGGAGCTTCAGATTTCCCGGGCCTCCTCTCCCGGCGACATGGATTTCATTGCTTATTCATCGGAGGAATATCGTAAAGTGACTGATGACTCTCTTGGTTGGAAACGCAATCATAAAGTTTTCCGTGACAGTGTGATTCCCACAGAGCGTATCATCTCGCTCCTCTTCAAGAAGAATCCGGAGCTGAAGAGTCCTGTTACCTTTGTAAAAGCTCTCCACGACATCGCCATCACCACGCAGAACACCGACCTTGATGTGAATATGTATCCCATCTTCACCACCGACGAGCTCTACGGACTGTGGCAGTCGCGCAACTACGACATGTATGTGCGTCACGCCAATTCCCCGGAGGGACAGCGTGCCGGCATGAACTCCGCCCGCTCTCTGCTCGACGATATCATCTGGCGTGCTGACAGTGCGCTTTCAGGAGCCGGACCGAATGTGCAGCTGCGCTTCGGGCATGACACTATTTTAGTGCGTCTGCTGGCACTCATGCAACTCGATGGCTTCTCCAACAGCGAAACCAATCCCAATCAATATTATGCCGCCTGGCAAGACTTCAAGGTCACTCCGATGGGAGCCAATCTCCAGCTCATCTTCCTTCAGCCGAATGCCTACAACGGCTTCATATCGGATCGGCTTCCCGGTGTCAACCCCTCCGCAACCGACGATGAGACACTCGTGCTGATTCTCCACAACGAACGGCCCGTGACCCTGCCGATCTCCACCGCCACCGGTTCATCCACACAGCCCTTCTATCGCTGGAGCGATCTCAAATCCCTCTGGACAAAATAATTCCACCAAACAGAATTCCAAAAGAGAAACCCGGGGGAAATCACTTCCGCCGGGTTTCATTTTCTGATAACAAACTGTTCAATAATCGCCGCAACTCTTGCGGCTTGTCACTTCATCAAATATGTCAATTGCCTAATTGCCTAAATTTATTTGATCACCTGCTTGGTGGTCTGGTTGCCCTTCTTCACGATGAAGATACCGTTTGAAGGATTAGCAACGCGAACACCCTGGAGGTTGTAGTAAACGGGAGCAGCATCCTCATCAACAGCAATACCCTCTACAGCAGAATCACCACCCTCAACAAGCATCTCAAGTTTGAAGTCTGCAAATGGGTTCCAGTACTGTGCAGGACTATTCTCATCCTTTCCAAGACCAACCCATACTTTAGTAGGCTCCTCAAGAGTGAACTCTACAAACTGACGCCACTTCTCCGGCGCGTTTACAAATGCAGCGGCAGACTCGCGCTCCATACCTGAATCACACCAGCTAGGAACAACGTTGCGGACATCATATGCAGGAAGAATCTCTACACCATCTACAGTGCCACGTGTTTCATTCTCCGGCATGGAGGCATAATCGCCCTCACAGATCTCCCAGCTTCCTTTGAGACGAGATACAACTACATTCTCTTCAAGCATTTCAATCGAGGTAGAAAGACTGGTGGGCTTATCAGCCTCGAATGAAGCATAAAGATAAGCATTGTTTACGAAATCATCCTCCTCATATGATTTATCCTCCCACCACTGCTTCGGAGACTTAGCCACATCTGTCAAGCCCCACTGACCTTTGCAAGTGATAATCTTACCGTCATAGTTGCCGGCACCTCCATAGCGCTGGAAGGTAAGTGCACTGAATCGATATGTACCGGCAGGAAGCTCAACCTGCTGGCCGAAGTTATAGGGAGAAGCGTTAGTTTTACGATATACGCCACCACCCTTATTATAATCAGGTGTCTTAACAGAGTTACCACTGTTTACCATATCCCAGCACTCAGCATTCATATCAATGCCCTGAGCGAAATCGGCATTGACAATCTTGTCGGTGTAATCAGTGTCACCGCTCTTGAGAGTGAAGTTGTCGAATGCACACCACTCACCTTCATAGCCACCGAGATTCTTGATACCAAGAACAAGATCGCCACCGGGATGATTGAACTTTACTGTATTTACATATTCACCTGCATCGAACGCTGCCTTAGCCTGCTCAAGGTTATCGGGTGCACTTACGCGACCGCCATCGAAAAGACCGGCGACCGCCACTTCCTCACTACCAAGATAGAGTGATGCATAATAGTTCTTCCCGTCGACCATATTCTCCTTTGCATAGTCATTCCATCCGCAACGATAGAAAGCGTTAGCTGTGAGCACATACTCACCGGCGGGCATATCGGGAAGCACCTGATAGAGATTGAAAGCACCATTGTAGACCTCGCCTATCTCCCATGCTACATCTGTGAGAGCTCCTTGCCATCCGGGAAGGAATGCAGGGTTTTTCATGTACTGGCCGGTTACATCACGATAAGTTCCGGCTGCACCTGCCGTCAGCATCACGGCAGCGGCACCAAGCAGCATAGCACTGCGTCGAAAGTTAAAATTTACCATAATTAAAAGGTTAGATAGTATGGATTTAGATATGTTTTATTTGAAACCTACGGCAGACTACATAAAATCTGCCGTAGGGCTGATTAACTCAAATTCTCAAAGACCTTGATAACCGGGATTCTGCTTCCAGTTAAGGTTGGTCTCCAAAATGCCACGATGAATAGGCATCAATCGACGGTTGGGATCCTTCACGCCCTCTCGGTCAACCCAATGGGATTGCGTATGATCGGCATCATCCCACACTTTGTAGCGGTTCTTCTGCCCCCAATCGTTCTCAAACATTCCGCAGCGGATCAGGTCGTTCCTACGCCAGGGCTCAAGGATAAATTCACGGGAACGCTCATCCATCAGATCCTGGAATGTGAAATTTCCTGTCACTTCGGGTGCATTCGAACAACGACGCACCACATTCACCAGTTCATTGACGGTAGCTCCCAATGTCGGAGTGGCACCGCGCATTATACACTCAGCCTTGGTCAAAAGAATATCGGCGAAGCGGAATATCGGTGGGTCGTTTGCCTGCTGACGATCCCACAGACTATAATCCTCCTCTCGTGGTGGATACTTGAAGAGACGGGCGCCCTTCTGGATATTAAGAAGTGCTGTACCGTTTTCTATATTGGTTTTGTTTGCTTTCGGAAGAGCCTCATCACCCAAGGAGTAGATTGACGCATCGTCAAAATCAAAATCCTCATGATAGTTGAGTTGGCCTATGAGAGTTTTCTCGTTTCCGGGTATGGAATATATATATACCGGAACGTCTGTCTGCTCATAGTTTGCATCAAAAGTATATTGAGGACCTTTCAATACAATTTTGTTGCGCTCATCACCCGGCAAATTGAAACGCTCCACAGCCTCCTTTGTAAGCACGGCATTTCCGGCTATCGACTTCTCATTCTTCCATCCGAGAGTGTAAGGCACACAAAGGCCATCTTTCTTGAAGCCGAACCAGCGGTACCAGGTAGTTGTGCCATCCTTCTGAGTGGCAGGATCCACATTAAAGGCATAGATGAAGTCTTTTATATGGACGCCATTATCCGGATAGAATTTGCGGCGATAGCCCTGGCCAACCTCAAAAAGACCGGAGTTGATAATCTCGTCACACCATTTCACACAGTCGTTCAGTTTCTCATTCGGAGTGTCATTCGTCACTGTGGTTATATCGTGAGTATATACACCCCAGTTGAGATAGAGCTTAACAAGCAGAGCGGCTGCCATCCAATAGTTAGGCTTACCGTAAGTGGACATATCGTTGGCCTTACTGAGACCATCCTCCTGACCAAGGATCTCAAGGAGTTCGCTCTCAATCCAGCGTGCCACCTCTGCACGGGGAGCACGGTCAACAGCTACACCGTCTTCCACCGGCTTATCCATGATTGGAGCATCCCCATAGAGTTCCATCATCCAGAAAGTGTAGAAAGCTCGGATAGCTCTCAAAGGAGCCACTGCCGGATCGTTCATCTCAGGTCCTCCATAGGCGAGAATCTTTGTATTGGTATAAGTCACACCCGAAATACACCCCTCTATAAGACGCGTACGCCAATTGTCGAGATTCAGATTGTGGACAGAGGCATCGAGATAGCGACCGTCGTCGAAATAGTTACCTATTCCATAGCAACATCCCATCACCTCATCACCTTGATATACCACTCCCTCATTGAAATCACGGCCAAACCAACCGTGTAGATAGAGATAGCAGCCATTAAACTCACCCTCGACAGCAATAGGGTTGTCGGGGAGCTGAGGATATCTTGTTTTCAGATCGGTGTCAAGATCTGTACATGACACCATGCACATACCTGCCATCACTGCACCGAGTGAAAGTAATTTC
>CAMWZE010000142.1 GCA_947178685.1 uncultured Porphyromonadaceae bacterium | reverse complement strand
ACTATGACGTTGTGGGCACAGAAGATCCCTATCCTTTCCATAATCTCCAGCGTATACAGCAGGGTAAACGTCTCGGCAATTTCTATATGTATCGTTACGCAGGAATAGATGAGAATGGCAACTGGGCAATCTACGGCAAGGACGGAAATATCAAACTTGCCTCCGAAGGCACAGAGGAAGATCGCCAGGTGGTTGGCAACGGCCTTCCGAAATTCACGGCCTCAATGACCCACACTTTCCGCTACAAAAACCTCGACTGATCACTCTTCTTCCGGGGAGCATTCGGATACGATATCTTCAATATCCACGATTTCTACTACGGACACCAGAGTTTCAACGGTAATGTTATGGAGAAAGCCTATGGTAAGTATGCAGTGCTAAAAGGGAATCAGGAGGTGACAGACTACTATCTTGAGAAAGGAGACTATGTTAAGCTTGACGCACTTACATTGGGATATACCTTCAATATCAACAAGCGTTTCATCGACAACATCCGCTTAACTTTCACTGCCAAGAACCTATTTACAATCACAGGTTACAGCGGTATTGATCCCTCCTCATTCCAGACAAACGGACTTACTCCCGGTGCAACAGGCTCACGGAGTTATTATCCCTCCTGTCGCCAGTTTATATTCGGAGCACAGTTTGACTTCTAAAAAATGAAGCCATAATAACTTTGTTAAAATTATTCTACAAGGTTTACAATCACCTTAAACAGACAAGTAATCATGAAATTATATAAATTTGCCATAGCTCTGGCAATCGGTACTCTCTCAGCCACAAGTTGCACCAATCTTGAAGAAAACCTCTATGACCAGGTTGGATCAGAAAACTACTATAACACCCGCAACGATGTGATACGCGCAGTGTTCCGCCCCTTTGAGCATGGTTATTGGAGCATCCAAAGCCGCCACGTGCTCAACGAACTCTCTGCCGACCAGCTTATCACCCCCTCTCGTGACGGATGGTGGGACGACGGTGGATTATGGCGTCGCTATCACTACCACACCTGGACTAACGAAGAGGGCACCATCGAAACCGAATGGAACGGATGCTATCAGGGAATCATGCAAGCCAACTATGTGATAGATGATCTTGAGACTCTCTCTGCTTCACAGTTCGGCTTCTCCACAGCAGAATTCAACAATCTCAAAGCCCAGTGCCGCACTCTCCGTGCCTGGTTCTATATACGCTTACTTGACTTTTTCCGAAACATTCCTCTCGCAGTCAGCAAAGATGTAAACCTAAATTCAAAAGGACAAGTTGAGCCTACAGAGATTTTCAACTTCGTGGAGAGTGAACTTAAGGAATGTGTGGAACTCTTATCTACTAAGACCTCTACCGGTGGAAATGAATTACAACAGGCTCAGTGGAACAAAGCCGGAGCAGCCGCTCTTCTGGTGCGCCTCTATCTAAACGCTCAGGCCTGGATCGGAACCGACCGCTATGCCGATTGTGAAACGTGGGCACAACGCATTCTCAACGGAGAATTCGGTTCATACTCCCTTGCCGACACATGGGACGCATCTTTTGACTGGGACAATGAAAAATGTCCTGAAGTAATCTTTGCTTTCCCCGCTGCGCAAGGCTACACATTCTGGCATTATCAGGGAGACACTTATTGGTGGAGCACCCCATCACAATTCCGCTACTATGTAGGCGACCAGAAAGCGGAGGCAGGCGATCATAACTGTAAATATGCATGCACTCCAAGCTATGATCTCTCAGGAAATCTATATAATTATACACTCGGTAATACCGTACAGAAATTCCGTAATTATCCGGACGATGTACGTCTGAAGCTCTACCGGAATACCGGTGACAGTCGCCGTGAAGGTCTCTTCATATTCGGCAAACTTCCATCTGTGAAAGAGGGTGAGGAATTTGTGACTGATCCATATGGAAACTATGCTCTTGACATACGTGACGCAGTAGGGCACTTCGCAGGTCTTACTGAAGGAGAATGGCCAGAAGATAAAACCAGCAATCTTCAGAGCGGCGACCATAATTCAGGTTATCACTTTGCCAAATATCCCTTCTATGCCGACGATGAGCAAGGACAACTCGAATCCGACTTTGTTGAGATTCGGCTTGCCGAAGTGATTTATTCTTTAGCTGAGGCAAAGTTCCGTCAAGGACAAAAGGATGAGGCTGCCAAACTCCTCAACAGTGTACGCAAGCGCAACTATCCCTCCTCTTCCTGGACCACCACACTCTATGCTCCTGAAGGCAATGCTTCTCTTACTGAACAGGAACTTCTCGACGAATGGGGACGCGAGTTTTTTGCTGAAAGTCGCCGACGCACAGATCTTGTCCGTTTCGGTAAGTTTAACTCCGAAGCTTGGTGGGATAAGAATGTAGATGCCGATTCTCATACTGCGATTTTCCCGATTCCGCGTAAGGCAATCGATACAAATCATAACTTAGTGCAGAACCCCGGCTACTAAGCATCTTTTATCAAGTTAATCTATCAATAATTATCAGGCAATCCGAAGTTTATATAAACTCCTCTCTCCTCATTTATTTTCAACCCTTATGAAAACTCTAAATATATTCAATACTTTGGCAGCTCTCACTCTGCTAATCTTTTCGAGTTGTGACAATGATAAAGACCTCGTGGTGGTGGAGATTCCGGTAGCTCCTTATGAGATACCTGCTCTTTGGCTAGTAGGCAATGCCACTCCCGCCGACTGGAATATCGATGCTCCAACCCCTATGACTGAAGTAAGCGAAAACGTATTCCAATATGTCGGAAAGCTCAACGAAGGAGAGTTCAAGTGTCCGATGGAACCGGGCAACTGGGGAGGAGCATTTATCATGCCCATGATCGGAGGAACCACGATTTCCGGAAATGGAGTGGCAAATGAAGAAATCTCCCTGATGCCTAACGGCAATCCGGATAATAAATGGGTGGTGACCGAAGCCGGTAACTATACAATCTTGATTGATGGCAATAAGCATAAAATTAATGTAACAAAGAACTAAGACATGGGTATTAAGTCCATATTATTCACGATAATTGCCGGCACACCCTTGATGGTAGCCGCAATGCCTTTAACCGTCTCATCCCCCGACAAGAGCATATCGCTCACGTTCGACACCGATAAAGGAATAGCTCAATATTCTGTAGAACGCAACGGCAAAACTATCCTCAATCCTTCCCGCCTCGGCATCGACATCAAGGACGGTGTTGATTTCAACGAGGGGTTCTCTGTGGCTCGATATTCACGAGACAGCCATTCCGAAACATGGCGTCCTGTGTGGGGTGAAGAGGCTGAAATAGCTGACAACTATAATGAGTTGCGTGTGACTCTTGCTCAGAAAAAGCTTGCTCCCGGACGCATACTCGACATTGTATTTCGTGTTTTCAACGATGGTATAGGCTTCCGTTATGAATTTCCACGTCAGAAACATCTTGGTGACTTTACCATTATGAACGAGCTTACGGAATTTGCTTTTGCTGACAACCATACAACGTGGTCAATTCCTGCGGAGGGCTACAGATTCTATGAAGCTCTTTTCCGTGAGATGCCTCTTGACAGTATAGGCTGCGTAAGCACTCCTGTCACTCTTCGTGCCTCCGACGGCACACATATGGCTCTTCATCAGGCTAACCTCACAGATTATGCCGCGATGAACGTTGAAGCAACTCCCGGAAACAACACATTGTATGCCCGACTTACTCCCTGGATGAATGGAGATGCTGTATATGTCACCGACACAAGGGTGTCACCTTGGCGTACACTCATAATTGCCGACAATGCCGGCGATATGGCTTTGAGCCGCATAATGCTAAATCTCAATGAACCGTGTGCCATTGAAAACGCAGAAGAATTTTGCAAGCCCCAACGATATATTGGTGTATGGTGGTGCTATCATATGAAAACTGCCACATGGGAAGCCGGAGAAAATCATGGAGCCACAACAGAGAATGTGAAAAGATATATGGATTTCGCCGCACGTCACAACTTCGGAGGTGTGCTGGTGGAGGGGTGGAATCACGACTGGGCAACCTGGGATTTCTCCTTCACTCGACCATATGAGGATTTCGATATTGCTGAAATCAATCGTTATGGACGTGAAAGAGGAGTGGCACTTATAGGGCATCACGAAACCGGAGGAAAGCTCGCTAACTACGAGCGTCAGATGGAGGATGGTATGAAGCTCTATAAAGATAATGGTATGCACTATGTAAAGACAGGGTATGTAGGAGATCTCCTCGACGACAAGGAACGTCATAGTTGCCAGTTTGGTGTGCGCCACTATCGCAAGGTAATAGAAACTGCTGCTGCCCATAAATTGGCTATTGACAATCATGAGCCTGTGATGCCTACCGGTCTTCAACGTACATATCCTAACCTTATGACTCAGGAAGGAGTGCGTGGTCAGGAATGGGATGCCTGGTGTCCCGAAGGTGGCAATCCTCCGAGTCATACTGTTACACTTCCCTTCACCAGAGGTTTGGCAGGACCGATGGATTTCACACCTGTCACCTTCCGCTTTGAAAATCCGGTTATGCCGCAGACACACGTCAATACAACACTTGCAAAACAACTGGCCCTTTTCGTCATACTCTATTCACCTCTCCAGATGGCATCTGACGAGATCGAAAACTACGAGGCTAATCCCGGTCCCTTCCAGTTTGTTTGCGATTGCCCAACCGATTGGGACCGCACCGTGTTTCCGGAAGCTGAAATCGGTAAGTATATCACTACTGCCCGCAAGGAGAAGGGCGGCGATAGCTGGTTTGTAGGTAGTGCTACAGGCGATGAGGCGCGGGTAGCCAATATTAATCTTGCTTTCCTTGATCCGGGATGCACTTATCGTGCTACAATATATCGTGACGGAGAGAATGCCAACTACGATACCGATCCATATCCGGTGATAATAGAACAGAAAGATGTCACATCCGATATGGTACTAAATATTCCACAGGGTAGAAGCGGCGGTTGTGCCATCAAACTCACAAAGCTCACTAAGTAAGGATGAGTACGGCTGGTCAAACTCTGTGAAAGTACACCTCACCCCCGGCAAGCATACGGTAAGTCTCGACTTCCGTCCCGAGAACAAGAATATGAACATACATACCAACCATGCAGTAATCACCGGTATCAGATTGGTTAAAGATTGACCTATCATTAAGAAAAATCTTAAGGTAAAACATCAAAAAACAAAAATCTGATGAACAATCTAACCCCCACAATGTTATAATATCAGAAAATCGTTTCATGATGTTAGGTTAGTTTGAAAAGTATTA
>CAMWZE010000141.1 GCA_947178685.1 uncultured Porphyromonadaceae bacterium | reverse complement strand
CACCAACTACATCTACGTCTTGTTATTCTCCACCGTCTCCAACGACATCTACTCCACCAAGCCCTGTGACCTCACCAACGACTCGGACGCTATCGACTTCACCAAGGCTTCTGACCTCACCAACGCCAGCAAGGTCACCAACCTCACCGATTTCTTCGACTTCACCGACACTTCCGACTTCTCGGACACCTCGGACACCTCCGACTTCTCCGACTTCACAGGCATCACCGCATACCGACAGACCCTCTGTATCCTCCGTCATAGACGTGACCTTAGAGTTCACAAACGAAGTCGATCCAATCAACCTCTCCCCTACCACTTCCACTCCGAAGCAGACTCCCCACATCACCAAGGCTACTGCAAGAAACGGAACCAGGTCTCTCACCATCTCTCGCACCTTATAACCTATGGCTCGCGATGTAATAACCACTATTATTACCCAGGCCACCACAGAGGCCCACAGCTGGCCCCACACAAGTAAATCCACACTCCCCTCAAACATCGTCGCCAATATAGCCAATGCAATCGCTCCATCCTTTATCACCTCTATCATGAACAACCGCTTGCCGAAGCCTTTCGCGAGCATATAGTTACTGTAGAGCGAAACAAGCACCACAAAAATGCCGCGTATCACCAATATCTGAAACATGATGATGGCGGCATCCCATGCTGTGCCGAATAGCATATGGAAAAGATTCGTGCCAACTGCCGCCAGACCGATCATAAATGGGAAAAGAATGAAACCGGTAAAACGATTGATCCGCTTCACATAACGTCTATAGTCATCCTCGCTGTCCTGCACCTTCGACAAAACCGGTACAAAACTTGCCGTCAATACCTGCGACAACGACGCACTCCCCATCTTGCTCCACTTGTCGGCCTGGGTATATACACCCAACGATCGTAAAGAATAGGCCGAACCTATCACAAATGAGTAGATGTTCAGAAAAACGGTGTTCAATAATGTCGAGGAAAACACACTGAACCCTATCCGCCATATCTTTTTGAAAGATGCCTCACTCCATCCTCTCTTCGGTCGCCATTTACCCGTAATCCACAGTATCCCGGTCTTCACTCCTGCCATTACCACAGACTGCCATACAAGGGCCCACGCTCCGTAGCCGCTCAATGCCAACGCTACGCCTACAATCCCTCCTGCAATCTGACCCGCAAGGTTCGACACCGCGATCATCTTGACATCCATCCGCTTCATCAGCCGATTAATCTGCACTATTGCCAACGCATTCAGCACAAACGTGAGAAACATCACCTTCGACAAGGGGATAAGTCTGCGGTCGCCTTGAAAGATATCAGCTATTACCGGAGCTCCGAACCACAACACCACGTAGATGCCTACGCTTACGGCAAGATTAAACCAAAACACTGTAGAGTAATCCTCTTCCGTGGGATTCTTCTGCTGGAGTAAAGCCGCCCCAAACCCGCTGTCGGCGAAGATTATGGCGAAAGCCTGAAACACCAGAAGTGCCCCCACAAGACCGAAGTCCTCCTGTGAGAGCACATTTGCAAGCACAACTCCGACAACCCCGTAGAGCACCTGCGAGGCCAGTCGGTCTATTGTATTCCATTTAAGTGTTCGCGCCGTCTTTAATTTCAACGACGCCTCTTTATCTGTATTGTCGGTCATTCCTTTTCTTCGGGGGTGTCTTCTTCCGGAGTCGTCACATAAATCCCTTCCTCTCCTTCAGGCAAAGGATAGAGTGTGCCACCTCCGGACTTCTTTATCACCGGGTCGCCCTTATAGTATATCTTTGTCGAGCCTATACCTTTGCTCGTAAGCTTCTCTACCGCCCAGCAGCCTATATTGCCGCTACCCAATATCTTGCACTGCACATTCTGCGCCTCCATCCGGTCGGCCGCGATGACGCCGGTGCCTACCATCTGATAAATGGCATCCCTGCAGCTGCCGGCCACCGACACAGTGCCGTTTCCTGTGGCTACGGAAGCCTTGACCGTATTGGCCTTTAGACCCTCCACCACGATTTTTCCATTGCCTACCTCGCGGGCATTAAACACGGCACAAGGGGCCGGATTCTCTACCATGAGCGTGAAGTTGGATGAGTTCTCAACCGACGTCAGGAAATCTGAATACACATACAGAACCGGCAGATCGGGATTGCCTACATCCTCTGTCGACACCTGCACTCGCAACGTGCCGTTCTTGGGGGTGAGGATAAAAGCATCGGCAAACTCTTTGGCTCCGCTATACTGTGCCCATCCGCTGGAATCCGGCACACACCGATACACCACGTTCACATTGTCACTGATCTTAAGTTTGTCAAACTGCCCCACCTCTATCTTATACTGTTGCACGAGCTGCGCCCTCAGCGAGGGAGCCAAGGCAAGGAGAAGCAATGCCAGCAGAATCTTTTTCATAATTTTTTTGCGTTTTTAATTTCCGGATTATTGGTCATCTCGATCAAATTATAACGGTCTTCAAGTCTCAATAACGATTACCTTCGCCTGAGTCTCTACATACCATTTATAGCCACACATTCATTCTGATGAATATACTTAGCTATAACGCCGAAAACAGTAAAACATATTTGTTTACATGTGGAAAAATTTGTCCTCAATTTCGCAAAGAATAGTCTCTAATTCCTCGGCCGTTTCGGCACGGAGAAGACGGATGCGGGTCTGGCGGAAATCAGGAAGCCCCTTGAAAAGCGGTGTGGCTGCCAGATGACGCCTGATATGCAATATGCCCCGGTATTCATCTATTCTTTGGATGCTCTCGCTTATCTGCCTCCTCAGCAACGCGAATTTCTCCGCCTCCGTAGGACGTTCGGCCTCTCCGTTGCGAATATAGCTATCCACCTCTCTGAATATCCATGGGGCACCTATGGACCCACGGCCTATCATGATGCCGTCGACACCATATTTCTCGAACGCCTCCTTGGCTCCCTCAGGCGTGGTGATATCACCGTTTCCTATCACGGGAATCTCCATACGCGGATCGGCCTTCAGCTCGCCGATAAGGCTCCAGTCGGCCTGTCCCGTATACATCTGCGAGCGCGTGCGACCATGCACGGTGAGGGCTTTTATACCACAATCTTGAAGCCGTGGTCCCAAGTCGGTTATAATCTTGTTCTCACAGTCCCAGCCAAGACGGGTCTTTACTGTAACCGGCAGATTTACCGCCTTGACCACAGCCTCGGTGATGGATAGCATTTTCGGAATATCTCTCAGCATCCCGGCTCCGGCACCCTTCCCGGCTACCTTCTTAACCGGACAGCCGAAATTAATGTCGATAAGCGATGGTCCTGCCTCCTCCACCATCTTGGCGGCATCTACCATAGCTTCCGGATCTCGCCCATAGATCTGTATGGCCACCGGGCGCTCACGGTCGTCGATGGTAAGCTTACGAGCTGTCGACGCTATATTGCGCACCAGCGCCTCGGCCGACACAAATTCCGTATACACCATTCTCGCCCCTTGCTCTCTGCATATGAGGCGGAAGGAGGGATCAGTCACATCCTCCATAGGAGCGAGCATCACCGGACGATCCCCTAAATCTATATTACCTATTTTCATATCTCTTCTAAATCAATGTCAATATCCCCTTCTCGCTTCCTGCGATAAGCTGGGCCATATCCCGGAGCTCTTCGGGTGTCACTTCGTTTATGTGGCTGGTAGTTGTGGAGATGTCGTGTATCTCCCCATAGTAAAGCAGACTCTTGGCAAGGCTCATAGCGCGGTTCTCCCGATGGTCGGAACTTACAAGGAGCTGTCCGCAGTATTGCCTTCTGATCTTCTCAAATGCAGAATCGGAAAGACGGCTCTGTGCCAGACGGTCTATCTCACGTCCTATTATCTCCCGGCATTTATCCACATTCTTCGGATCACAACCGAAATACACCATCCAGAGCCCCGTGTCTGACATCAGGCCCACGCTGCTGTCTACCGTATACACATATCCTCTTTTCTCGCGCAGTTCGCGGTTAAAACGCGAGTTCAGACAAGGACCGCCCAGATAGTTGTTGAGCATGAAAAGCGCAAACCGTCTGGGATCCCGGCGTCCGAACACCCTCACGCCGTAAATCGTATTGGCCTGATAATTCCCTTTATCCCGTCTCTCATCAAACCCTTTCATCGCAGGGGGAGCGAGCCTGTCTCTCATGACACCCGGGAAATGCAACCCTCCGAAATATCTCTCCACAAGCCGGCATAGCTTTTCCGGCTCCTGAGGGGTACAGCAATACACAACCATCTCCCCGGGCGTATAAAATTTGTCGAGAAATCCCCGGCAGGCTGAACCGTCAAGACTCCTTACGCTCTCAGCAGATCCAAGTATGTTGTGGGCCAACCCGCATCCGGCATAAGCCAGTTCCTCGAATTCATCGTATACCGACTCTGACGGACTGTCAAGATAGCTGTGTATCTCCTCCACTACCACCTCTTTCTCCCTTTCCACATCATCTGCCGGGAAACGGCTGCACGCTATAAGGTCGGCAAGCAGTTCTATACTCCTCTCCTCATATCCGGCGGGAGCGTTGGTATATACCATCGTTTCCTCTTTTGATGTATAAGCGTTGAGCTCTCCGCCCACAGCCTCCATACGGCTTGATATCTGCCAACCCCTACGCTTGTCGGTGCCTTTAAATATGGTGTGTTCCACAAAATGTGCCAGCCCATATTCCGCGTGGCCTTCATCACGGCTACCGGCATTGACCACAACACCTATATAGCTCACCAGTCCGTCGGTCTTTCGGGCCACTACCCTCAGTCCGTTGGGAAGCGTATGTATAATATACGGTTTATTCATCGGTTTTCCTGTTACCTTTCCTTTATCAATAATGGTCTATAGCCCCTTCCGGACTATGACTTACGATTTTACATAAAGAATGTGCAAATTTAATATTTTTTCTTTAATTTTGCACACCGTCAGCTCCCTGTGTTACGTGCTCTTCACTCTACAGGCAGTCAGCTTCCACGGCCATTGTTCCAACTTACCTTGAAAATGACATCTTTGAAACATCTCCTTACACGCCTCTACGCCGTAATGACGACAATCGCCCTGCTTGCCGTCGCGGCTTGTTCCGACACCCACCATGATTCTCATGCCGATGCTCCTGAGGCTCTCCGGAGCCTCAATGCCACCATTGCACGCTCTTCTCATTATCTTAAGCAGAAGGAGGAGCGACTCGACTCGATAAAACAAGGAGGTGCCTCGGGCGCAACCGACTACGAGCTATGGAAAGCATGGGTGCTTCTCTCGGAAAGCTATCGACAGATGGACGTCGACTCTGCCATTTTCTATG
>CAMWZE010000140.1 GCA_947178685.1 uncultured Porphyromonadaceae bacterium | reverse complement strand
ATCAATCAGTCGCTCATAAAACGCCTGGGGCTTAATTCCCTTACTATCTCCGCAACGGCCTATAACCTCCTTACCTTTACCAAATATGACGGATTCGATCCCGAAGTCGGTAAAGTGGATGGCACTGAGGGTAATAACCTCAGCATGGGAGTTGACCATGGTAATTATCCGCAAGCTCGTTCTTTCACTTTCGGACTTCAGTTCGGATTCTAAAAAGCATCTATATTATGAAACTACCAAATATATTCAATCGCGGTAAATTCGGGTTCAGGACAGGTTTCTTAGCCATCTTGTTAAGCACTGTGGCGCTCACCGGATGTAATGATTTCCTTGACCAGGATGTGCAGGGAAACAACATAGATAAGGATTTCTACGACACACGCTATAAATTACAGTCGAGCCTCAATGCTGCATATGACATTCTTCAAAGTGATGCAATTCAAGACTCCGACTGGCGTTTTGGTGAGGCTTTGGGCGACCATGTAATAGGCACTGATGAGGGTTTGTCGAGCCATATGGGGCAGTTGGTGCATTTTCGTTTCAACACCTCCAACAATTTCATACGCAATCGTTGGGAAATATATTACAAAGCCATACATCGAGTCAATCAGGTTATTGCCAATATTGACCGTGCCCGGCTTTCCACCAACGATTATTCGGCTTATCGTGAGATCCGGGAGATTCTCGGCCAAGCAAAATTCCTTCGTGCGTATTTCTATTTCAATCTTGTCAAGACTTTCGGTGGAGTGCCTATCCGTCCGGAAGTTGAAACGGTAGATAATCTGGTAATTCCGAGGAGCTCCCTTGAAGAATCTTACGCATATATAGAGAAAGACCTACGGGAGGCTGCAATAATGCTCCCCAACCGATACACCTCCGGCAATTCCGGCAAAGCAAGTGCCGGCGCAGCCACCGCACTCCTGATGAAAGTGCTGATGTATCAGGCCACTCCGGGCTCTTATTCCGAAAAATGGCAGGAAATGGTAAAACTCGGCGACTACTTCGTAAAGGGGGAAGCACTAAGTCTCAAGGAGATGCTGCATTATCCTGCAAACTACGGAGATATTGATTGGGAGAATCTGCGTAAATCACTTTGGTTCAAACCTCGTGAGCTAAATGCTGACACAGATCCCTATGAGTCGCCTGATTCCTCTTGTCCGATATTGTTAAATGCCTATTCCCTGAGATATGTCGATGCCTATGGCAATCCCCTATCCTACGATCAGCAGTTCTATCTTCAGGGAGAATTCTGTCAAGGATCAATTTTCGAAGTTGTATTCAAAGAATCCGGCGACGGTACGGCAGGAGATGTAAACGAAGGAGGATACATATTCGACACCCTGTTCAGCATTGACAGCCCCATATATTCCATCAGCGATATCATTACCAAACTTTATGGCACTGACGTGCGTCGCAATTTCACCATCGGTCACCATGAGTATACTCCTGATATGGAAAATACTGAAATCGGTTCCGGACGTATCCTTTCCCTTAAATGGTATACTCCGGTCAAGGATCGTCCCATATATGGCGGTGACAACGGAAAGAATCGTCGCATCCTGCGCTTTGCCGATGTCGTGCTGATGTATGCCGAAGCTCTGAATGAATGTGGTTTAGGTGCTCAAGCTCTCGAGCAATTGAACAGCAATAAAAGTGTGGTGAATGAAATCAACAATGGAACTTCGCTTTATATCGGTGGTGGCTACGGATATCTACGCGACCAAATCTGGAAAGAACGTGAGATAGAGTTCGCCTTTGAGTGGGATCGTTTCTTTGATCTCGTACGTCAGGGAAGGGCCAAATCCGTGCTCTTGTCGTTCAGCCAGACACGCTCAAACCAACGAGGTGTGTATTTCCGTGAAGGAATAAACGAAATATTCCCAATTCCTCAGATGGAAATAGATGTTTCAAACGGTGTGGTGACTCAGAATCCGGGTTATTAATCCGGATTCTGGATTTAGAATTTAGAAATATCGAATTAGAAATTCAGAAATCGTATGAAAAAGTTAATTATGCTCTGTCTGCTCGCTATTGTGATGACGGCATGCTCGGATGAGACTGCTGTAAAGCCCGTGGCAGCTATAGAGCTCGATAAAAATATTGCAGATATCAACGAATCATTAGTTATGCGTTTCGTGGGGACAGCCGACAATGTAGTTGTATTTCCCGGCGATGACGGGCAAGATTACGAACGGCTTGCTGAAGGTAATTCCGGTCTGGTAGTCAACAAAGGGCTGTTTACTTACGCCTACTCCACTCCCGGCACATACAAAATGGTTTGTGTGGCCACAAACCACGCAAACGAGGGACAGACGCTCCTTTCTGACACTTGCTCCATCTGGATTCGTGTGATTGATGATGTGACTGAAATTACACGTCTGTCTGCCCCACAAGTTCTCTACGATGAGGTGTTCGCCAATTTACACGGCAAGAGTGACTGGGTGCTGGCACTTCCAAAGAAAATGCGTTTCAGCAACTCCGACCGCAATGTGGCTCTCTCGCAAAGACTCAAATTTTATATCCCTTCACAGACCACCCAAGTTTACATAGACGGAACTCTCTATCAGTCTACAGCCCGATATAATCTTGCAGATGTTCTGGAGGTGAAGACGGTATCCAACGAAGGTTCTGAAGCCATATACAAGCTCCACACCCTTAACTATGGGGAGTTTTCTACATTTTCCATCAACGATGTGGCAGGTTCTTTGGAGCGTACGGAGTTTGACTATGCTTATTCAGAAATCCATATCACACTCCCGGCCGGAACTGATGTGTCGGCTCTTGCACCCTCTTTCACACTCAGCGACACCAACGTGAAAGTTTATGTCGATGATATTGAACAACAGTCAGGAGTTTCTATACAAGATTTCACATCTCCCGTTACCTACAGATTTGTCACGACTTCCACAACCGATCCATCCATCAGCGTGGAATCTCGTTGTAAGGTAATTATAAATTTGTAAGATTGATGCCTGAAATCTAAAAATTCATTATCTTTGCTCCATATGAAAAAGATCGTTTTCACTCTATTGTCTGCTCTGGTAGGATGCTCATCACTCTTCGCAGTGAAGCATGAACCTTATGAGAATTCTCGCATATATTGGGATATTAATTCCAAGACCACCCTCTTCCCATCCGGGAATTATGCCCGCATAATTCAACTTCAGGACGGAAAGCTCATGGCTGTGGCAGAAGCCGGCGGCGGCATCTCCGTAGCATATAGTCTGAATGGCGGCACCAGCTGGTCGTCACCGGAACTTGTGGTGCGCAGTGCCCCGGGTGTGCCTTATGCCGTTCCGGATGCCGTGCAACTTAATGATGGCACAATACTGATCGGCTTTAATCCGCGTCCCTCTGCCCCTTACTCCGACGACCGACGCTTCGGCATCCGGGCAATAAGGAGCACTGATGAAGGTAAGACCTGGTCGAATCCAATATTTATCTATGATGCCCAGTCCACATTTGCCGACGGATGTTGGGAACCTTGTTTCCTTGAATTGCCTTCAGGAGAGATACAATGTTATTTCGCTAATGAGAATAACTTCCAGACCTCTAATGAGCAGGAGATATCGATGTGCCGTTCCTTTGACGGAGGACTGACATGGGGCCAACCGTCTCGCATCTGCTACCGTGCCGGCACTCGTGACGGCATGCCGGTGCCAATCCTTACTGAAAATGATGAGATTGTGGTGATTATCGAGGATAACGGTCAACCGGGTCGTAACGGATTCCGTGCAACTACCGTGCGCACTCCTCTGGCAGAAAACTGGTCAACATGGGTAGATGCCACCAGTCAGCGAAGAGAGATGATTTTTGCCGACGATGCGGAAAAAGCCTTTATTTCCGCCGCTCCTTATCTCCGCAAACTTGGTAAGGATGAGACAATTGCATCCTGGCAAGGCGACCGAGGAGATCGGCAAGGTAAAGGTGAAGACCATTTCGACATGTTTGTGGCGGTAGGAGATGCAGATGCCCGCAACTTCCGCGCTGTGAGTCAGCCTTTCGGACTGAGCCTGTCTCAGCATGGGCTTTGGAACTCTGTCTCTGCTCTTGACGATGGTTCGGTTTTCGCCCTTTCATCTATTGGCGATGCTAATCATGGCAACGCGATAAATGTAATGAAGGGTTATGCAATGAAAGGTTTTTCCGCCAATTTCGGCACTCCGGTGATTGATGCCTCTTTCTCAGGTGAAAACTGGACTAAGAAAAGTGCCCAACAGGTTTTCTTGGGCAGCACAGCCACTCGTAACCGCGCTACAATGGATTTTCTATATGACAATGAAAATCTATATTTCTATGCCCGGGTAGTCGACCGTGCGATATACACCGACAAGGTTGACAACGATGGAATTACATTAGCGCTCGACGTTGACAACTGTTGCGACACATATCCTCAGAATGGAATGTTCCGTATTTTTATGGATGTCAATGGTTCCTTAAAACTTTATGAAGGAAACGCTCATCGATGGAATGAATTGGATCTGCCTGAAACCATTCATTACTCAGTTAATGTAAAATCATCATATTACGATATGGAGATTGCTATTCCATGGAAAGTGTTAGGGTGTGAGGCTGCGCCCCTCGACCGTCTGATGAGGTGTTATCTTGAAATCAGAGACCGCCGTGATGGAGAATTGGTTAATGAGACTATTCCTGACGCTGTGTTGCGCCAGTCATGGACATGGCCTGAGTTTCACCTGAATCCAGCAGATGACAGTGCCGTAAGGGATGTCACAGAGAATCCGGGAAAAACTTCAATCTCAATCAACAATGGCAATGTCAGCGTGAAATCCTCACGCTGCATTGCCCTATCTTCATTATTCAATCTTTCAGGCATGAGAGTATGTGCGGAAAAGATGTACTCATCTGAATGTGTACTCGATATCACCGGATTAAAAGGTGTTTATATTCTTGAGGTGATATTTACCGACGGAACTTCAGAAAGAACAAAAATAATGTTATGATGAAATTTATACCGTTTCTCCGAAGCAAGTTAGCTTCTAACGATATTCTACATCTTATTTCATTTATAATTATATACTTTGCCATCGGAAATATTTCTCCGGTGGCTACTTCTGCTGAAGAAAATTACTTCTTCACTAACTTAAAAAGCGATCACGGACTCCCTCATCAGCAGGTAATGTCAATGGCTTTTGATCACGACGGACTTCTATGGGTGGGCACCCGAAATGGCTTAGCCAAATATGATGGCTATTCCTTCGTAACTTATTATAACAATATCAACGACTCCTCCTCTCTCCCACATAATTTCATACACATTATTTTTGTAG